>CAIXUE010000051.1 GCA_903922545.1 uncultured Alphaproteobacteria bacterium
CGCCCAATAGCGGCAGGCCGATCAGGTAAGTGGCGGCGCGCTGGCTGTGTTCGGACTTGGCGGTGGCGATAGCCTCCTGCCACTCCTCCAGGCCGAAAGTGCCGCGACCCAGCCAGGCCAGAGCGATCAGTTGCGCGCGCTCGTCTTCATTCAGTTCGCGGATCGCACCCACCAACTCCTCACGGGTGGCATCATCGGGCTTGCTTTCCAGCACATCGGCATTGCCGTCGTCCGTGGCGTTGGAGCCGGAATCCGGATCGCTGTCCGATTGCTTGACGTCAAACTCGCGCGCTTTCTCGATGATGAAGGCAAGCTTGTCTTCGGCGATATCCAGGCTGGGCAAATCCGTCGGCGTGGCGATGGGCATGTCTATTCCTGCTTTTTTCCGCAGTTTTTCAAACGCGCGAGCGGGACGCCTGTTCCCCCGTGGACGGGCCTGCGGGGCAGGCCTATATCAAACGCCATGTCCGATGCCGCCAAACCGGCCCTTCGCCCCGCCCGGCCGTTTTTTTCTTCAGGCCCCTGCGCCAAGCGCCCCGGCTGGACGCCTGCCGTACTGAACCACGCCCTTGTGGGTCGCTCCCACCGATCCGCTGCCGGAAAAGCGAAGCTTCAAGAGGCCATCGCCCGCACCCGCAGAATTCTGGGCATCCCCGCCGATTATCGGATCGGCATTGTCCCGGCCTCTGATACAGGCGCCATGGAAATGGCGATGTGGTCACTGCTCGGACCACGCGAAGTGGATGTGTTCACCTGGGAGAATTTTGGCGAAGCCTGGGTCACCGACATTGAGCACCAACTCAAACTGAAAGTGCATGTTCACCGCGCGCCTTATGGAAAATTGCCCGACATGACCATCGCGCCGGAGCATGACGCCGTCTTTGCCTGGAACGGCACCACATCCGGCGTGCGCGTGCCGAACGGCGATTTTATTCCGGAAGATCGCGCGGGCCTTACCATATGCGACGCCACCAGCGCCGCTTTCGCCATGGACCTGCCCTGGGACAAGCTCGATGCCACCACTTTCTCCTGGCAAAAAGTGCTGGGCGGCGAAGCAGCGCACGGCATGCTGGTGCTTTCGCCACGCGCGGTGATGCGGTTGGAGAATTACACGCCATCCTGGCCGTTGCCGAAAATCTTCCGCCTGACGACCCAAAACAAATTGATGGAAGGTATTTTCGAAGGCGAGACCATCAACACGCCTTCTCTGCTGGCGGTGGAAGATTATCTCGACGCACTGACCTGGGCTGAGCAGATTGGCGGCCTTGCAGCCCTGATTGCCCGCGTGAACAGCAATGCCGCCGTGCTGACGGCCTGGGTGGAAAAAATCGGCTGGGCCGATTTTCTGGCGGAAGACACAGCCACCCGCTCCACCACTTCGGTGTGCCTGAAGATCACCGATCGCTGGTTCACGGCTTTGGCCGAACCGGCACAAGCCGGCGCCGTCCGCAAAATTGGCGCCCTGCTGGAACAGGAAGGCGTTGCCTTCGATATCGTCTCCCACCGCGCCGCGCCGCCGGGCCTGCGCATCTGGTGCGGCGCCACGGTGGAAAAATCCGATCTGGAAGCCCTCACGCCCTGGCTCGACTGGGCCTTCGCCAAGATCAAAGCCGGGGCATGAAATCCGGCCCGGCTTCGCATCCAAAAGACCCCGCCGCGGCCAATAGGATCAAAGGGCGGTACAAATGTTGCTGAATGGCGAATTTGCGATTGAGATTGTCTGGATCGGCTGGGCCCTGGCCTGGGCCGCAGCGGTGCCCTGGTCCGCCAGCACGGCCGCCATGGCGCCGGGCCAATGGCGCTATCGCATTCTTACCATCGCCGCTTTTGTCCTGACCCTGGGCTATTACAGCCATGCCGCGCGGAACGGCTTCCTGTTGCTCTACCGCGCCCCCGACGCCCTGCAATGGGCGATGGCAGCCTGCGCCTTTCTCTTCGTCTGTTTTGGCATGTGGGCTCGCCTTACCTTGGGCCAACTCTGGTCGGCCAGCGTCCAGCGCAAACACGATCATCGGGTGATGCAGGCCGGCCCCTATGCCCTGGTGCGCCATCCCATGTACACCGCCCTGATCGGCGCCGGCCTGGCCACGGCCATCGCCAAGGGAAGTATTCCCGCCTGGGCGGGCGCTGCCTGTTTTATCATCGGCTATCGGATGAAGGCGCGGCTCGAGGAAAAATTCCTGCGCCAGGAACTGGGCGCCGCCGATTACGACGCCTATGCCGCGCGCGTGCCCATGCTTGTTCCGTTCACAAAATTCTAGACGCGCTTTGCTTTAAGCGTTCTTGGCCGAGCGGATGGATTCGTGATGCCGGATCACTTCCTTGACCACAAAGGCCATGAATTTTTCCGCAAAATCCGGATCCAGCTTGGCGTCCATCGCCAGGGACCGCAGCCGGGCGATCTGGGCGGCCTCACGGGCCGGATCGGCGGGCGGCAGATCATGCTCGGCCTTATAGACGCCCACGGCCTGGGTGCATTTGAACCGTTCCGCCAAAAGATGGATCAGGGCGGCGTCAATATTGTCGATGCTGTCCCGCAGTCGCAAAAGTTCCACATGCCCCGTCATGCCCTGCTCCTTCTTTGCCTGATTTTTCGGCAGGCAACCGTCCGCTTTTACCTTCCCTCTTAAGGTAAAGCCGCGCCCGCGCCAATCTTCACACGAATTTGTGCGACGCAGGAACGCTTTTTCGGGACAGATGTTTATGCCTGACCTATAGTGACTTTAGCATTAGTGGGGACAAGACGCTTCATCCGGCGACAGACCGGGGGCGCGTTTTGTGGGGCGATGGAACTGAAAAAGCTCATATTCGTCTGTGCTTTCGGCTTGCTGACCGCGGGCTGCGCCGCTTCCAGCAATCAGGAAGCCGCCGCAACCAACGATCCGCTTGAGCCGATGAACCGTTATTTTTTCGACTTCAACCAGAAGCTCGACCGCAATGCGGCCCTGCCCGCGGCGACACTTTACACCGACACGATGCCGAACCCGGCGCGGCGCGGCGTCCATAACTTCCTCGACAATCTGGGCGGTCCGGTCAATGTCGTGAACGATCTGCTGGAAACCCAATTCAGCAATGCCGGCAGGGCGGCGGGGCGCTTCCTGATCAATTCCACCATCGGCGTGGCCGGCATCTTCGATGTCGCCACTGATTGGGGCATGCCGGCGCGAAATCGCGATTTCGGCGAAACGCTGGGCACCTATGGCGTGCCGCAAGGGCCTTATCTTGCGCTGCCTTTCCGCGGTCCCACAGCGGTGCGCGATTTCGGCGGTGATTATGTGGACGGATTTTTCTCACCGCTTTATTATTTTCACGTTCAATACACCGGCAAGCAGTATGTCGGCCTGGTCAAATCCACCATCGGTTCGGTGGATAACCGCGCCCAGAACATTGTGACCTATCGCGACATCGAACGCGCCTCGGTGGATTTCTACGCGACCATGCGGGACTATTACCGCCAGCGCCGCCAGCGCCAGGTGGAAGACAAGTCCGTGCCCACCGCGGAATTGCCGGACTTTTAAGGCTCAATTCCGGCGTCTTTTCGTATCGGGCAAAACAGGTTATGCCTAACCCATGCCCCTCATCGAGCGCATTGTTTCCTTTTGCTGCCGCCATGCCGCTTGGACCCTCATCCTGGCCCTTTTGCTGACCTTGGGCGCCGGCGCCTTCACCGCCAGCCATTTCGTCATGAACACCGACAGCGCCCAGCTGATTTCAGCCAAGACCGGCTGGCGCAAGCGCGAGATCGCTTTTGACGCCAAATTCCCCGGCGAATCCAACCTGATCGCCGTGGTGATTGACGGGGCGACGCCAGAACTGGCCGAAGCCGCGGCCGATGCACTCTCCACCAAAATCGCGGCCGACAAGGCGCTGTTTCCCACCGTGCGCCGTCCGGATGGCGGCGCGTTTTTCGCGCATAACGGCATGCTGTTCCTGCCGCTGGCCGATGTGCAGAACACGCTGCAGCAATTGTTCAAGGCCCAGCCCTTTATCGGCGCCATGGCCTCGGATCCTTCCTTGCGCGGCGTTCTGGACAGTCTTTCCACCGCGCTTCTGGGCGTATCGTCGGGCCAGGCCAAACCCTCCGACCTGGACGCGCCCATGGTGCGTTTTGAAGACAGTCTTGAAGCCGCCGCAAATGGCCAGGTGAAATATCTGTCCTGGCGCTCGCTGATCACCGGCGCGCCGCCCCGGCCCGAAGAATTGCGCCACTTCATCGAGGTACAGCCAACCCTGGATTTCGACGCGCTGGAGCCTGGTGAAAAAGCCAGCAACGCCATTCGCAGCGCGGCGCGATCCCTGAACCTGACGCCCGAAAATGGCGTGCGCGTGCGCCTGACGGGCGATGTGCCCTTGTCAGACGAAGAATTCGCCACGCTCACCGACCGCGCATGGCTGATGGGCGGGGCGATGCTGGGCGGCGTCCTTCTGACCCTGTGGCTGGCGCTGAAATCCTTCAAGCTGATCTTCGCCATTCTGCTGACCCTGGTGGCCGGTCTTGTCGTCACTATGGCGGTGGGTCTGTTGGCGGTGGGCGTCTTCAACATCATCTCCATCGCCTTCATTGCCCTGTTCGTGGGATTGGGTGTGGATTTCGGCATTCAGTTTTCCGTGCGCTACCGCTGCGAACGTTTTCATCAGCCTGACCTTGCCAAGGCGCTTTGCCATACCGGGCGCAGTGTCGGCATGCCGCTGGCACTGGCGGCGCTGGCGACTGCAGTAGGATTTTTCTCATTCCTGCCCACCGAATATACCGGCGTCGCCGAATTGGGCCTGGTGGCGGGCGTGGGCATGATCGCGGCCTTTGTCACCAGCATCACGCTGTTGCCCGCGTTGTTGATGCTGATGCGCCCTTCCGCCGAAGCCCAGGATGTGGGTTTTGAAAGTCTGGCGCCGCTGGACAAATATCTCCATGACCGGCGCA
>CAIXUE010000052.1 GCA_903922545.1 uncultured Alphaproteobacteria bacterium
CAGCCTGACAAAAAGCCCATGCACATTCCCGTCCGCGTCGGCCTGGTGGGCCAGGATGGCGCGCATCTGCCGCTCACCCTGGACGGCGAGAATGAAGATGGTCCGCAAACCCGGGTGCTGGAACTCACCGAGGCCTCCCACCGCTTCACCTTCACCGGCATAGACGCAGAACCGCTGCTCTCGTTGGGCCAGGGCTTCTCCGCCCCGGCCATCTTCCGCACCACCCACACCACTCACGACCGCGCCGTCCTGATGGGCAAGGACAGCGACGCTTTCAATCGCTGGGAAGCCGGCCAAATTCTTTCCACCGACATCATGCTTGGCATGGCGGGTGCGGGCGCGGAAAAGGATTATCTCTCCGCCATCGGCGATGTGCTGAAGGATGCCGAAGCAGATCCCGCCTTCGCCGCCCAGATGCTGATGCCGCCCACCGAAAATGAGCTGGCCGCCCGCCGCACCCCCGTGAACCCTGAAGCCCTGCACAGTGCCCGCATCGGTTTGGTGCGCGCCATCGCGGCGGCGCATCGCTCTGTCCTGGCGCGGCTTTATGAAGAAATGCGCGACGCCGGCGATTTCAGCCCCGACGCCCAATGGGCCGGCCGCCGCGCTCTGCGCAATGCCTGCCTGCGCTATCTCACCGCCCAGGATGACGAAGCCGCGGCGGGGCTTGCCAATGCGCACTATCGCAGCGCCCGGGGCATGACCGGCATGATCGCGGGCCTTGCCGCTCTCACCCGGATGGAAAGTCCGCTCCGGGGCGCCGCCCTCACCCATTTCCATGACCGCTTCCGGGGCGATCCCCTTGTGCTGGACAAATGGATGGGCCTGCAGGCCGGCTCGCCGCTTCCTGGCACGGCCGAAGAAGTGCGCGGCCTGATGCGCCATTCAGCCTTCGACATCAAAAATCCCAACCGGGTGCGGGCCCTGATCGGTGCCTTCGCCGGCAATCACTTGCGCTTTCACGGCGCGGACGGCGCCGGCTACCGCCTGGTGGGCGAGGTGATCCGCCAGCTCGACCCCCTCAATCCGCAGGTGGCGGCGCGCCTGGCCGGCAGCTTTGAGACCTGGCGGCGCTATGATCTGGCCCGCCAGGACCTGATGCGCGCCGAACTCGAAGCCATCCTTAAACTGCCCGCGATCTCGCCCAACCTGTTCGAAGTGGCCGGCAAGATTCGCGGCTGAGGGCCAACAGCAGCCGCGCCGTGCCGCCGCCCATGCGAAAGCCGGCCGCCGCCGCCGTCATTCCCGGCGGCAGCGCCTCCCAGGAAAACAGCGACAGGATGCTGCGCTTGAAATCCAGGGTCGAGATCAGGGCATCCGCCTCGATCCGGTTGCCATCGCCCAGCACAAGCCCGGTGACACGGGTATCGAAGCGGGTTTTGGCCAACGTCACCTCGCCGGCTTCCTGACCCAGCCGGATCTCAACCCCGTTGGCGGCCTCCATGAAGAAGGCGCGGCCCAATGCGCCGAGACCTCCGGTGACCGGCTCGGCGCCCGCCAGCGCCAAAAGCGTCAGCGCGCTGCCGGCCAGCTCTTGATCGCCGGCGCGGCCCAAGAGCGCCCAGGCCGCAAGCTGTGGCCAGCCGGCAAGCGGCTTCGTCGCCAGATCTTGCCCGGGCCAGGCCGCGCCCGGTTCAATCGGCGTCAGCGCCCGCCGCAGCCGCCCCAGAACACCGCGATCCTGTTTGCGGCGTGCCTGCGCAAAAATATGCGCCAGCGCGCCATCACGCCGGGCCCGGATATCCGAAGGCACGTCTTAGATGTTCAGTTTGGCATGCAGGCCCAGCGCCGCGCGTATCTCAGCCGGAATTTCGGGCGCCCGGTCGGCGAAAAGCGAAGCGGAAAAACCGGGATGAAATGACTGGCTGACCAGCCGGCCGCCGGGATGCACGGCCCGCTCGATCAGCACGGTTCTCAATCCGGCGCGCGCCAGCAGCGCGGCGGCGGTAAGGCCATTCGCGCCAGCGCCAATAATCGCTGCGTCGTATTGCACGCCTAAAATCCCGGACTTTCGGACAGTTCAGGATAAAGCATGGAAAAAGGGCGGAAACGCGATGTTTCCGCCCTTGGTTAATTTCCGCGCGTTGTAAGGCTTAAACGACGCCGCGCTTATGCTCGCCGACCACGACGCGGCCGGGCTTGAAAGCGCGCTTGAAGACATCGATCGCCTTGCGGGGCTCGGCGTCGCCGCACATGAACACGTCGAACGCGGCAAAGCCCTTTTCCGGCCATGTGTGGACGGAGATATGGCTTTCTGCCAGCACCGCCACGCCGGAAATGCCGCCGCCGTCTTCGAACTTGTGCAGGTGAATGTGCAGGAGAGTCGCGCCCGCTTCATTCACCGCGTCGATCAGCGCGGTTTCGAGGCGCTCGCGGTCATCCAGGCCTTCGGCTTCCCAAAGGTCGATGATCACATGGCTGCCGGCATAGACCAGGCCATTGCGATTGATGAAGTGATCCTTCTGATCGTCGTTTGAAGGCGTCACGACAACCGGACGCGGCGCCTTGGGCGCGCGGGGTTTGATTTCTTTTTGCGGGATTTTATTCGCCGCCACCAGATTCAGTCGAGCCATTCAAGCACCTACCCGTCTTGGAGTTGACACCTGCGCCTTGGCCTTTCGGACTTCCGGACGCGCCTAAAGAAGAAAGCGACGCTCGGGGTCACCCGGTCGCCGCTTCGTCCCGCTTTTTTTCTCGCGGGGTCGGTTTGCAAATAGGGCCAATAGACCCCCCATGCAAGAAGAAATTTCCCCCCGGCGCATTTTTTTCGCGCTGCGTGTCGCGCGTGACATGGCGCGAACCGTTCACCAGGCCTGTGGATGATCTTTTCCGCCGCGCGACGCGCGCACGAAAAAAGCCCGTGGAATGGGCATCAAATGCATCACCGATGCGGTAGACACAGACGCGCGGCGGGCCTATACGGCCTCACCATCGCCAACCTGAGAAGCTCGGCGTTCCGCCGGCTGTCACAATCGCTAAGGAAGTGTTTATGGCCCGTCCCCAGCCCCAGCCGAGCAAAGCCAAGACCCACAAAGCCTCTGACGACCAGCAGGTCG
>CAIXUE010000053.1 GCA_903922545.1 uncultured Alphaproteobacteria bacterium
CCAGATCGTCCTTGTGCGCCCAACGGTGCCAGTGATGGCTGTTGTCCCAATAGCCATCGCTGTAGCCAACCGAGACATCACCGATATTGAAGCCGATGCCGACGGCGGCGTTGGCGGTCATATCGACGGTGCCCATCAGAAGGCCCGCGACGAGAGCGGTCTTGATAAACGTATGCATGGTTCCTCGCTTTTGTCGCGCGATATGGCGCGATTGGAGAAACAACGCGGGGCGGTAAACCAAGGTTCCTATGTAGCCGCCGTCATAGTTGTCGCGGAATGTCGCTAAAGCGGGTCGGGGCCCGGTTTTCGCGTGGAACGCGAGGGGTCCAGCCGGAGCTGGAACCAGTTCATCGCCCAATGCAGATGCGGGCCCGTGGCGCGGCCGGTCTGGCCGATCTGGCCGATCAGCTGGCCGCGCACCACTTTATCACCCACCTTCACCAGCCTTTTGGACTGATGCAGGTAAGAGGTGGAAACACCCTGGCCGTGATCGATGAGGGTAAAGCCGCCATCCAGATAATAGTCATCGCAAATGCTGACAGTGCCTGCGGCGGGAGCATGAATCGGCGTGCCCACGGGCGCGGCCATATCGACCCCGAAATGCGGCGCCATGGGCACGCCATTGTCGATTCGCCGGCTGCCGAAGGTGCCGCTGAGAATGCCGGGCGCCGGCCAGTCAAAACCGGAGAGAAAATCCGTGCCGGGGCTTTGCGTCAGGCGCGCCAGATAGATGGTCTCGGCTTCGTGGGAGATGCGGGCTTCGACATCGGGCGGCGGGGTCACGGTGTTTTGCGGCAGGCCGTTGACGCGCTGAACTTCATATTGGCGCGGTTTGGGTTTGAAGGAACGGCTGTCGCCGCCGCCCTCGAGGTAACGCACCGTCACCAGCGCGGCGCGGGTCTGGTCATCGGCAAAGCCGAAAACGAATTTGCCGTCCGCTGTGATGGTGAGAGGCCGGCCATCCAGCGCCGCCAGCGAGCCGGGCGGAGCGCTGCCAAGAGCCAGACTGCCCTGCTCCATCGCGCCGGTGACGGTGAAGCGCACATCATCGGCGGCGAAAACGGGCGTCGCGAACAATCCCATCCCGAGGCCCAGAAATTCGCGCCGCTTAATTTTTCCGCTCACTGGGGGACAAAGCCTTTTTCCTGCAGCCGCTTGGTGGCGATGGCGGGGCTGGCATAAGGCTCCTGCAGGTCCACGCTCCAGTAGCGCAGGGCATCGAGCGGAATATGGATGCCGGTGACAGCGCAGGCGATATAGGTGCCCGGCTCCAGCACTTCGTAGTCGCCATCCAGGAAACGCAGGCGGGCTTCGGTTTCGCGGTCCATTTTGTTCATGCGATTATCCTAGAACAAAGAACCCTGGTCGGCAGGATTTTTTTTGCCCTTGGGCCGGGCCGTTCCGCCCGCCACCGCCTGGACTTCACCGTCAGCGAAAGTCAGCGTCAGCGCCTCGCTGGGCTTGAGGGCGGCGGCCTGGCGGCGGACCTTGCCATCCTCGCCCCGCACCAGGGCGAAACCGCGCTCCAATACCTTCTTATAAGAGACGCCATCCAGCAGCCGCGCCACGGCCTCGAAGCGGGCGCGGTCTTTTTTCAGGTGCGTGCCTGCCGAGCGCAAAGCGCGGGCGCCAAAGCCGTCCAGTTTCTGGCGCATCTGGCCGAGGCGCTGGCGCAAAGGATTGGGCCGCAGCAGCGCCGCGGTTTTGAGAAAATGGCTGCGATGCTTCTGGACATTGTGGCGCAGCGAGACGCCCAGCTTGTCGCCCGCCACATCCAGCCGCTGGCGCGGTGCGGCGAAAAGCTGGTCCAGCCGGGGCAGCACCCGCGCCAACTGAGCCAGATGGCGGCGGCGCTGTTCCACATTGCGGGTAAAGGTGGCGAGCATGCGGCGTTGGAAATTCAACGTCTGGGACAAAAGCTCGGCCCGCACCGGCACCGCCATTTCGGCGGCGGCGGTGGGCGTGGGCGCGCGCATATCGGCGGCAAAATCAATCAGCGTGGTGTCGGTTTCGTGCCCCACCGCCGAGATCAGGGG
>CAIXUE010000054.1 GCA_903922545.1 uncultured Alphaproteobacteria bacterium
GGCCTGCACCGCGCGGCTGACGGTAACGTCGGGATGATAGCCCAGGATCGCCGGATGCTGCGCGCGCACCTCGTCCAGTGCCTGCTGCGGCTGATCGGTGAAAAGAATTTCCAGATTGGATTTGCAGGGCGCATCGGCCAGCGGCGCGCCGGCCTGGCGAGCGATATCGCGGATGCGATTGGTGACATAATCATTGGCATTGCGGCTGGAAAGCCCGTCCGTACGCGGGCAGATGTCCATACGCCAGCGGGCGATTTCATTCAGAAGGCTGGTGGGCGCGGCCAGGGCGTGGATAGCTTCATGGGCGATGGCGTCAGGCGTGGCGGGAACGCGCTGGCCATTGACGATGACGGTTTCGGTGTCGCTTTTGGATGTTTGCGCCGTTGCCGGCGCTGCCAGAACCAGCGCCATCAAAGCGCAAGCGGTCAATGCTCTCATCACGGCGAAATATGGAAGCGCACTTTGATGCTGCGGTCGCCATAGCTTTGCGCGCCGGAACAGGCCAGATCGTGGAACACCACCGTGACCGGAAAGTCACCGGCTTTGCTGGGCGTGCCGGAAAAAGCGCTGGCTGCGATATCGGGCACTTCGGCATGGGGCACGGGAAAGCCGTTGGCGTCTTTCGCCGGGGCCACCAGGGTGACATTGGCGCCAGGCGGACTGAGGCCGGGCGGCAGATCGCCCGAAACGCTGATATTTTTCCAGATCACCACACAGCCGGGCGGCATGTCGCCGACACTGAACGCCGCGTCGGAAACCATGTCCCTGCCGATCTGGCCGGTCACCGGCGTGTAATAGCCGCCCATGAAAAAATCCGCCCGCGCCGTGCTGATGGTCAGGAGCGACAGGGCCGCGAAAATTGCCGGGAGATTGCAGGGTCGCATGGCTTATTCCTGCGCCGGCATGGCGGGCACCATTTCGGCGGCGATGTTGGCCTGCTGCACTTTGAGCGGCGCGCCAACGGCGGATTTGTAAACACCGCGCAGGAAGGCGACATCGCTGGGGGTCATGGCCACGGTTTTCTTGTCGGCGGCGCAGCCTTCGGTCATCAGGTTGGCGATGCTGGGCAGCGGCTTGCAGGCGTCATAAGACGCGGTCTGGGCCAGGGCCAGCATGGCGACATAATCGGCGATGGAGCTGAGGGGCGCTTTGCCGACCTTGTTCAGATCCACCACAATCATGACCGTGAAGAAGACGCTGCCCAGACCGTCTTGAATAATACTGCCGGAGCGCGAGGCAACAGGCACGCCGCCCACCGGCTGCATCGGCATGGTGCCCCAGCCCTTGCCCGGCATTTCGGTCATGCCCAGCTGGCCGGTATTGGGAATAAGCTGGCCGCGAATATCCTGGATGGCAGTAGCGTACCAGGCCTGAATGGGATGGGTGACGGTGGCTTCGCGCGCCGCGTCGGGACCCAGAAGCCCCGGGTTTCTTTCCTTGGCCGCATCCAGCATCGCCTGGGGTTGGGAGGTGAAGCTGACAAAGACATTCGTCTTGCAGGGCGCATTCTTCACCGAAGCGCCGATCATGCCCGCCACAGCGCGCACCCGCGCCGTCACCACATCATTGAATTGCGGCGTCAGGCCCACCGTTGCGGGGCAGATGCCCACGGTCCAACGTGAGATAGAGCCGACTTCTTCGGTCATCACGGAATAACTGCTGATGAAGGTGTGGGCCACCATTTCCGGCGTCTGCTTCATGCCGGTTACCGTCACGGTCTCAATCGTGCCGGCATCGGCCGCCGGCGCTTCCGCGGCGCGCGCAAGACCCGGCGCGAAAATCAGCGCCAGCAGAACGGGAAGAATCAAAGACTGTTTCATGCCCGCCTCGAACCAAGCCGGCTGTTCATACCAGAAGCGGGGGCCCTGTTGACAGGCCGAGGCCCGCCAAACCCCGGCAATTCCGGGGTCCCAGCCCTTGCCGCGCGGCGCTTTTTCGCTTCCGGCGCCTTTTCAGTATAATGGCCCTTGAGAACGGCAAGAGGCCGGCAAACGGCGAAAAGCATGGACCTGTCGGGGATTGCGCGTCGGCGTCTGGGCCTGGTGGCGGGTTTTATCGCATGTGCGATCCTGGCCGCCGCGCAAATGTTTTTGGCTTCGCAGGCCCTGGCGCAATCCAGTCTGAGCAACAATCCCTTCACGGGCTCGACCTATGGCTCGGCCAACCTTTTGGGGCCGCCCGATCCGGCCAAGCTGTGGCTGCAGCCCGGCAGCACCAACACGATTTTCACCTCCCAGGATTATCTGGATCACGAAGGCATGCTGGGCGTGGTCAATGCGGCGGGCACGCTGCAGACTGCAGGGCATCCTTTTTTTGACGCGCTGGGCGCCAATGGGCGCGGCTGTGTTTCCTGTCACCAGCCGTCCCAGGCCATGAGCCTGGCGGCAGCCAATGTGGCGGAACGCTGGGAAGACAGTTTGGGTCACAAATTGGATCCCGTCTTCGCGGCGGTGGACGGTTCGGATTGCCCTGCCCTGCCGCAGACGCAAAAAACCTCGCACAGCATCCTGATCAATCGCGGCGCGTTCCGCATCGCGCTGCCCTGGCCGCTGACTGACGCCGCCGGCAAACCCATACCGGCGGATTTCACCATCAGCGTCATCAATGATCCCAATGGCTGCAACAGCGGCGCGGTGTATGGGCCAACCGCGCAAGCCCCCGCCATCTCGGTTTATCGCCGACCACGCATGGTGGCGAATTTCCCACAAGTTCCCGGTCAGGGCTGCGGCGAAGATGTGAAAATGCCCGCCATCATGGCCGATGGCCGCGAGCCCACCTTGAAAGCGCAGGCGATCGACGCCTCGCTGTCGCACATGGAATTGAAGACCGCGCCC
>CAIXUE010000055.1 GCA_903922545.1 uncultured Alphaproteobacteria bacterium
ACCTGCTTGCCCTTGCCGCCTTTTTTCATGCTAACCCCTTGTTTTTCCACGGTTGCAAACCAGTCCGCCGCCGCTATAGTCCCCGGGCTTTTGAAGGCCCCGCCACCATGGATATGTCCACCCTTACCACGTTCGCGCCGCTGATTTTCATCTTCGTGATCATGTATTTTCTGCTGATCCGGCCGCAACAGCAGCAGCAGAAAAAACTGCGCGAGAAAATCGACGCGGTGCGCCGCGGCGACACCGTGGTGACGGCAGGCGGCATCCTGGGCCGTGTGGTCAAGGCGCCGGCCGCGGGGGATTCCGAGATCGTGGTCGAGATCGCCGACAACGTGCATGTCAAGGTCTTGCGCGGCACGCTGAGTGACGTGCGCGCCAAGGGCGATGTGGACGCGGACAAGAACTGATGCTGCAGGTTTCCAACTTCACGCGCATCCTGGTGGCGCTGGTGCTGCTGGGCGGGATTCTGGTCTCGCTGCCCAATGCGTTGCCGGCCAGATGGACCGCGCGTTTTCCAACCTGGTTCCCGCATGACACGGTGAGCCTGGGGCTGGATTTGCAGGGCGGATCATATCTGCTGCTGGAAGTGGATTTCCCCGCCGTCCAGAAAGACAAGACCCAGGCGATGATCGCCGATATCCGCGCCGGCTTCCGCAAGGCGCGCATCCAGTATCAGGATCTGGGTTCGCATGGCGATGTGGTGCAGGTGCGCGTCAGCGATGCGGCCGGTATCGACGCGGCGCGCAAGGTGATTGATGGGCTGAACCCCAACATGACCAGCGCGGTCATGACCGTGGGCGCCAAGGAATATGATGTCGCCCAGGACGCCAGCGGCCTGATCACCATGACCATGACGCAGGGTTACATCACCCAGACGCATGACCAGGTGGTGGATCAGTCCATCGAAGTGGTGCGCCGGCGTATCGACCAGCTGGGCACCAAGGAACCGGACATCGCCAAATCGGGCGATGACCGTATTCTGGTGCAGGTGCCGGGCCTGCAGGATCCCACCGAACTGAAGGCCATTCTGGGTAAGACCGCCAAGATGACTTTCCGGCTGGTGGATGTGACGGCCAATCCCAACGCGCCGATCCCCGCCGAAGATGAATTGCTGCAACAGATTCCGACCCAGGAAAATCCCAATCCCGCGCCCATCGTGGTGCAGCGCCGGGTGATGGTGTCGGGCGACCGGCTGACCGACGCCAGCCAGGGCTTTGACCAGCAGACCGGCCAGCCCATCGTGGATTTCCGCTTCGACACCGTGGGCGCGCGCCAGTTTGGCGACGCCACCAAGGCCAATATCGGCCACCCCTTTGCCATCGTGCTGGATAACCAGGTCATCTCGGCGCCCAATATTCTCAGCGCCATTCTGGGCGGCTCGGGCTACATCACCGGCGGCTTCACCGTGAAGGGCGCCAACGATCTGGCGATCCTGCTGCGGGCCGGCGCGCTGCCCGCGCCGCTGAACATCATTGAAGAACGCACCGTGGGCGCCGAGCTGGGCGCGGATTCCATCAATGCCGGCCGCCTGTCGGCGCTGGCGGGTCTGGCCATGGTGGCGGTGTTCATGATCCTGCGTTACGGCCTGTTCGGGCTGTTCGCCGATATCGCGCTGACCCTGAACGTGATTCTGCTGCTGGCGCTGCTCACTTTGTTCGGCGCCACCCTGACGCTGCCGGGCATTGCCGGCATTGTGCTGACGATGGGCATGGCGGTGGACGCCAACGTGCTGATCTATGAGCGTATCCGCGAAGAACAGCGCAATGGCCGCGGCATGCTGGCCTCGATCGATACCGGTTTCCGCCGGGCCATGAACACCATCATTGACGCCAACATGACCCATTTGATCGCGTCGCTGATTTTGTTTGAACTGGGTTCGGGGCCGGTGGCGGGTTTTGCCGTCACCCTGGCGATCGGCATTATCACCTCCTTCTTCACCGCGGTTATGGTGACACGGCTCATCGTGGTGACCTGGTTGAATGTCACGAAGCCCAGAAAACTGGCTATCTGATTTTTTGACGAACCCCCTCTGCCTTCGCTGGCCCCAGGGCCAGCTACGGCACCTCCCCCTTTTATGCGCTTCGCGCAAAAGGGGGAGCAGGGCCTGCGCCGCTTGAAGACCAAAGCCTTATTACTTTGGGGCTTTAAGGCGCTCGAAAGTTCCGCGAAACCTGCTAAAAATAGCGCCAGACTCAAGAATTTTGGGGAGGGGCTTCGATGGCGTTTCTGGGAAATCTTCGCAATGTGGTGATCGCCGGCTTTGTGCTGGCCATCCTGCTGGTCGGGCTTTACTGCAGCCTGCAGGGCTTTGACGGTCCCACCTTTGAACTTTTCACCCTGCGCTGGCTGCACATTGTCTGCGGCGTGATGTGGATCGGCCTGCTGTGGTATTTCAATTTCGTCGCCACTCCCACCATGCCGAAAATTCCCGATGAGCTGAAACCCGCGCTGGGCAAGTTCATCACGCCTGCCGCGCTGTTCTGGTTCCGCTGGGGCGCCATGGGCACCATCTTTTTCGGCATCGTGCTGGCGTTCCGCGAAAACTATCTGGTGGAAGCCTATAGCCTGGACCTGAGCCAGGGATTGGCCGGCTGGCCGGTGGTGCCGAAATTCCTGGCCATCGGCATCGGGATGTGGCTGGGCACCATCATGTGGTTCAATGTCTGGTTCCTGATCTGGCCCAACCAGCAGAAGGCGCTGAATATCGGCGGCAAATATCCCGACCTGGCCCCGGCCGAAAAAGCCGCCGCCGCCAGGACAGCCGGCATGTTCAGCCGCATCAATACGCTGCTGTCCATTCCGATGCTGTTCAGCATGGTCGCCGCCGGGCATCTGTACTAGGGTCTGAGAATACGGGCATCGGGCCCGTTATTCCGGGCCGGATTTCATGCTGCTGCGCCTGTCGCGCTTCATCCATCTGTTGCCGGTCGGCGATGACCGGTTCCTGATCGTTGACGCCATCAGCCATGTGCGGCTGACGGTGAACGGCCAAGCTGCCAGCTATATCGCCCAATACGCCAAACCGACAGAAGTGCCGTCACCGCCGCCGGACCTGGAAGCGGCGCTGCTCAAGCGCGGCATTCTGACCGACAAGACGCCGGACACCGAGCTGGCGCATGTGGCCGAACTGCTGCGCCCCTATCACGGCCGCGATCCGGAAGAGATGCTGGAGCGGTTTCGGCTGGGCGCGCGCGAAGGGGTTGAAACTTATTTTTCCGCCGCCGCCGCACTGACGCCCGAGGAACTGAAAGGCGGCGGCCGCAAGCTTGAGATTCTGCTGTTCGGAGATTGCGATGTGCAGATGGAATCCGATTTCTTGCGCCGCGAGGCGGGGCGGCGGGGGCTGGACCTGAAAGTGGCGGCCAGTTTCGCCGATGATCTGCGGCTTGCCGCCGAACATAGCCATGACGCCATTCTGATTGGGGCGCTGAAAAGCCGTTATTCCATTTCGACGGCCGCGGGCGCCGCACCGCATGGTGAATTTATCGCCGAAGCAAAAAGACTGTTGGACGGTTTGCGCCAGCACAGCGCCAAACCGATTTTGATCGACAATCTGCCCGAGCCCACGGTTCAGCCCAGGGGCCTGGCCGAGCGGGGCGTGCGCGGTCATCGCAACCGCTTCCGCGCCGCCAATCTGGCGCTGGCCGAACTGGTGGAAAATTATCCGGATGTGCATGTGGTGGATATCGCCGCCACGCTGGGACTTGCGGGATCAGAACGCCTTTTGGATGACGGGCTGGTGGGCATGGCGCATTTCGGCTCGCCCGGCTGGTTGTTGCAGCGCTCGGAAAGCGAGAAGAAAGCGGTTCACGGCATTTTCCCGGATGTGGCGCCCCTGGCCGCGACGCTGGATGGCGATCCCTATTTGCGCGAAGGCATCACCGCGCGGGCGCATCTGGACGGGCTGGTCGCGGCGCTGGGTCTGGGCGCCAAGAAATGCGTCATCGTGGATCTGGACGGCGTGCTGTGGCCGGGTGTGCTGGCCGAGACCGGCAAGCCCTTCAACTGGCATCAGCAGATCAGCGGGCCTTATTCCTATGCCGGGCTTTATTTCGGGCTGCATGAAGCGCTGCTGATGCTGAAGCAGCGCGGCATTCTGCTGGCCTGTGTCAGCAAGAATGACGAAGCTGTGGTGCGCGAGCTTTGGAAATATGAAGACCATTATGGCGTGCTGAGCCTTTTGCGTCCTGAGGATTTCGTCACCTGGCGCGTCAACTGGAAGGACAAGGTCGATAATATCCGCTCGATCGCCGAAGAACTGGGGTTGGCGTTGGAGACTTTTTTGTTCATTGACGATCATCCGGTGGAGCGCGAGCGGGTGCGCCAGCGCCTGCCAGAGGTAGAAGTGTGGGGCGATGATCCCTTTGCACTGCGCCGCCGGCTGCTGAACGATCCGCGTTTGCAGGTGCCTTCGGTCACCGCCGAATCCGCCGCCCGCACCGAGTTGGCCAAGGCGCAGCTGGGCCGCCAGGCGGCGCGGGCTGAAAGCGTCAGCGAGACGGAATTTCTGGCGACGCTGAAGGTGGAAACGAAAATCGCGCCCATGACGGCGGCACAGGCGCCGCGCGTGGCCGAATTGTTCCAGCGCACCAGCCAGTTCAACGCCACTGGTATCAAATATGCCGCGGCAGAGTTGGAAGCGCTGCTGGCTGATCCCAAGGCGCGGATTTTTACCGCTGAGGTGACGGACCGGTTCGGCGATCACGGACTGGTGGGCGCGGCTGTCATTCGCGGCGGCGAGATCACCGGTCTGGTTTTGAGCTGCCGGGTGCTGGGCATGGGGGTGGAGCATGAATTCCTGCGCCATGTCATCGCGGCGACGGATATGGCGCTGAGCGCCCGCATTATCGAGACGGCGCGAAACCTGCCAGTGCGCAACATTTATCGCGATCATGGTTTTGTGCTGGATGGCGATGTGTGGCGGCGCGCGAAAGAGCCTGCATGAGCATGGACGCAGCCTTGGCCGGCCGGCTGGGCGTTGCCTTGCGCGCCGCCGATCCCGACCGCTATTTTTCCACCCTGTTCGCGCCCGCAGCCATGCGGCCTTATCTGATGGCGCTGTATGCCTTCAATCACGAAGTGGCGCGGGTGGCTGAAACGGTGCGCGAACCGATGCTGGGCGCGATCCGCCTGGAATGGTGGCGCGAAACCGTGGAAGGCGCGCACAAGGGCGGCCCACGCAATCATGACGTGGCGAAGGGGCTGGCGGCGTTGTTTCAGGATTTTCCGCTGGCGGTCGCCGATTTTGAAGCGATCATTGCGGCGCGGGCTTATGACGCCAGCGCCGAACGCTTCGCCACCCTGGCCGATCTGGAAAGTTACATGGATGGCAGCGGCGGCGGCATCATGCGGCTGGCGGCGCAAATTCTGGGCGGTGATGTGGCCATCGCGCGGGAGCCGGCGCTGGCTTATGGGCTGACGGGGTTGTTGCGCTCGCTTGGTTTTCACAATGCGCGGCACAAGCTTTACATGCCGCTGGATCTTCTGGCTTCGGTGGGGCTGGAGGCGGAACAGTTTTTCGATCTGAGGCATGATCCGCGGGTGGATGCGGTGGCGCACCAACTGGCGCTGAGGGCGCGCGATCATTTCCTGGCGGCGCGGCGCGGGCCAAAACCCAAAGCGGCGCTGGCGGCGATTTTGCCGGCGGCGCTGGTGCCTGCGTATCTGCGGCGGCTTGGGCGGGACGTGCCGATCCATCGCCGGCAGATGGCGCTGCTGAGTGCGGCGATGAAGAAACGACTCTAGGCGTCTGCCGCCACTTTTTCACCCAGCCACACCGCCAGATCGGCCAAGGCCCGCTCGCTCATCGCCTGTTTGCGGTCCTTGCCCTTGATTTTCTTTTTGGTGTCGAGCAACGGGAACAGCCCAAAATTTACATTCATGGGCTGGAAAGTTTTCTCGTCCGCGCCGCCGGTGATGTGATTCAAAAGCGCGCCGAAGGCTGTGGTGGGCGGCGGCGGTTCGGCGGATTTTCCCAATGCTTCCGCGCTGGCAAAACGTCCGGCCAGAAGGCCGATGGCGGCGCTTTCGACATAACCTTCCACGCCCGTGACCTGTCCGGCAAAGCGGATATGCGGGCGCGATTTCAGGCGCAGTTGGGGATCGAGCAAGCGCGGCGAATTGATGAAGGTATTGCGGTGCAGGCCGCCCAGCCGCGCAAACTCGGCATTCTCAAGCCCGGGAATGGTCCGGAAGATGCGCACCTGTTCGCCATGTTTCAGCTTGGTCTGGAAGCCCACCATGTTCCACAGCGTGCCCAGCTTGTTGTCCTGGCGCAGCTGCACCACGGCATGGGGACGAAAACCGGTGCGCGGATCGGACAGGCCAACCGGCTTCATGGGGCCAAAGCGCAGCGTATCTTCGCCCCGCGCCGCCATCACTTCGATGGGCAGGCAGGCTTCGAAATAGGGTGTGGATTTTTCCCATTCCTTGAAATCAGTTTTGTCGCCTGCCATGAGCGCGGCGACGAATCCTTCATATTGCGCCTGATCCATCGGCAAATTGATGTAATCGGCCACGCCGCCGCCCGGGCCTTCCTTGTCGTAGCGCGACTGGAACCAGGCGATGTCGAAATTGATGGAATCCCGGTGCACGATGGGAGCGATGGCGTCGAAAAACGCCAGATGCGCTTCGCCCGCCGCGTCGGCGATGGCAGCGCCCAGCGCCTCGGAGGTGAGGGGACCGGTGGCGATGATGACATTGCCATCGGGCGGCAAGGCAGTGACTTCCTCGCGGGCGATTGTGATGCGGGGGTGGTTTTGCAGCGCTTCGGTGACGGCGGCAGAAAAGCCATGCCGGTCCACCGCCAGGGCGCCGCCGGCCGGCAGCTTGTGAGCATCGGCGGCTTTCAGGATCAGCGAGCCGGCCCGGCGCATTTCCTCATGCAGCAGGCCCACCGCATTGTTGGCCCAATCATCGGAACGGAAAGAGTTGGAGCAGACCAGTTCGGCCAGGCTGTCGGTCTGGTGGGCAAAGGTGGCTTTGACGGGCCGCATTTCATGCAGCACCACGTCCAGCCCGGCCTCAGCCGCCTGCCAGGCAGCTTCCGACCCGGCCAGCCCGCCGCCGATTATGTGAATTTTTTCCATGGGGGGACTTCTATACCGCCTTTGGCCACGATCCAGCCGCAAAGCGCGGCAAATCTGCATCATTGGCAAAAACGCTTTTGAAAGAAGCTTTGTGCTAATGACAGGCAAAAGACCCGCATCTATAGTGCGAGTCACGGTAAGGGCGGAAAAAATGGAAGAAGAAACAAAGGGTTCGAACCTGGTACGGCTGGCGGTGGGGGCAGGCATTTTGGCCGCCGGCGCTGTGGCTTTGGCGGTATTTGTGCCGCGCAAGCGCTGGACCCAGGCTGCCCAGCCTTTCCGCAATGCCATGGACCTGCCGATTGCCGCGGCCGCGACCGCCTGGGCCGCCAAGCTGTGGAGCGATATGACGGCGCCGACGCCGCCCATGTTCGACGATCTGCGCCCGTTCGACGAATTCTGAGCACCCCGCCCCGGGGGCCGTGATGAAGAAAATTCCCGTCCTTGTGACGATCCAGTCCGCTTACCGGTTCGCCTTCACCCATCTGGGGGCGATCATCGGGCTGATCTGGCTGCCCATGGTGATGGTGACCGTCATGGGTTTTTTCATCGAGCAGCGCTATTACGCCGCCGCCGCCGATGCGCTGGCTTCCAACAATTTCGCCCGGATGGGACCGGCCCTGCTGGGGCTGTTCTGCTATTTCCTGGCCGCGCTGCTGCTGTACGCCATGATGTATGTTTCCGTGGTGCAACTGGCGCTGGGTCAGCGCAAGGAACCGGCGCTGGTGCATTTCGCGTTTGGGCCGCTGGAATGGCGGCTGTTCCGCGCCCTGCTGGGCGTGATGGGCATTCTTTTGCTGCCGGTGATGGCGTCGGTTTTCATTTTCAGCGCCATGGCGACTTTTCCCGGCGCGCAACTGGGGCTGGAGCTGCTTTTGGCCCTGATGATTTTGGGCATTTTTTACGCCGCGATCCGCGCGGTCTTTCTGCTGCCGGCGCTGGCGGTGAGCGAGGAAGGTCCGTTGTTGCCGCGCGCCTGGGCGCTTTCGGCGGGAAATTTTCTGCCCATTTTGGCCGTCATGCTGGCGACCATGGCGCCGGTGATGATTTTGGCGGCAGTCGCCAGCCTGTTGCTGGAAGGCCCGCAGGTTGTGATGCCGGCAGTGACCAGCTCCAGCGCCATGGCGGCGGCACAGCTGCATTTGATGAGCCTGAACATGCCGCTGAGCCAGGGCGTTGGTTTTCTTTTGGCGCCGCTGGGCCTGGGGCTTGCGACCGGCGCCAGCGTCACGGCGCTGTTGTCGCTCAAAGCGGCAGCCTGACCGGAATTTAACCCGCGCGAGTTACGCAGACGTAACTACGTCTTACGCAGTCGTAACTGGCGGTTTGCTTTAACGTGGCCGCCTATCGGTGATTGTTTCACACCGATGATTTGATGACGGCATTTTTCGATCCTGAAGCGATAGCGGCGGCCTTTGTGCTGCCCAACAGCGATGGCAGCTTTCCGCCGGACGTGGGCGCGTATCTGGAAGATTTGAGCCGCGAGCGACCATCGGTGATGCTGGCCTTTCCGCCCAAAGCCGCGGGGACGTTTCTGCGCACCGCCGTGATCGCGGCGGCGGACGGGCAATTGATGCGCACGGTTCATGCCCAGGGCGGGCGCGATGCGCAATTCTATCTTCCCGTTTTTCTTTCCTACCATGGTGATCATGCGCCCGGCCGGATCATGGTGACCCATGTTCATATGCAGGCGCTGGCCGCCAACCGGCATTTTATCCAGACGCTCAACCTGAAACCGGTGATCATGGTGCGCGCCATTTCCGACATGCTGGCGTCCTATGCCGACATGCTGGAGCCTGATCCGCTGTCGCAGGTCTATTGGAACAATATCTGCGTGCCGCTGGATTATCCGGGGCTCAGCGACGAAGCCAAGGCGGATTTCCTGGTCGATATGATGGGCCCCTGGTACGCCAGTTTTTACGCCACCTGGTGGGAATATGCGGCGCAGGCGCCGGGGCGGGTGCTGGCGGTGGGCTATGACGAATTTTGCGCTGAGCCGGTTTCTGTCCTGCAGAAAATTCTGGCGCATTCCGGGGTGCCGCGCGGCGCCGAACAATGCCAGGCGGCGCTGGACGCAGTGTGGCAGGAACGCGGCGCGCATCGCTTCAACCAGGGCGTTTCAGGGCGCGGGCGCACGCGTTTTACGCCGGCGCAAATCGCGCGGCTGCGCCGCCAGGTGGATTTTTATCCCGACCTGGCGCCGCTGCGCGACACGCTTATTCCGCCGCTTTGAGTTTCTTCGCGGCGGCTTTCAGAATCGGCTTGAGATATTCACCGGTGTAGGAGCGGGGATTTTTCACCACATCCTCGGGCGTGCCGCTGGCCACAATCTCGCCGCCGCCATCGCCGCCTTCCGGGCCCATATCGATGATCCAATCGGCGGTTTTGATCACTTCCAGATTATGCTCGATCACCACCACGCTGTTGCCGGTATCGACCAGTTCCTGCAGCACCTCGAGCAGCTTTTTCACGTCATGGAAATGCAGGCCCGTGGTCGGCTCATCCAGGATGTAAAGCGTGCGGCCGGTGGCGCGGCGCGACAATTCCTTCGACAGTTTGACGCGCTGTGCCTCGCCGCCTGACAGGGTTGTTGCCTGCTGGCCGATGGAAATGTAGCCCAGGCCGACGCGTTTGAGGGTTTCCAGTTTTTCGGCGATGGAGGGCACCGCCTTGAACAGTTCGGCGCCCGCTTCGACCGTCATGTCCAGCACGTCGGAGATGGAATGTCCGCGGAATTTCACATCCAGGGTTTCGCGGTTGTAGCGCTTGCCCTGGCAGACATCGCACTGAACGTAAACGTCGGGCAGGAAGTGCATCTCGATCTGGATCACGCCATCGCCCTGGCAGGCTTCGCAGCGCCCGCCCTTGACGTTGAAGCTGAAGCGCCCTGCCTTATACCCGCGCTCCCGGGCGAGCGGCGCCAGGGTGAACAGGTCGCGTATGTTGTCGTAG
>CAIXUE010000056.1 GCA_903922545.1 uncultured Alphaproteobacteria bacterium
ACACGCGGCCGCCTGTTCGCTATATGGGCATCCATGAACAATCCCAGGCTCAACCCCGAAGTCCTGCTGTCGCCGGTGGACAATGGCTATATCGCCTATGACGCGGCGCGCGACCGGCTGCACGAGCTCAATCCCGTGGCGGCCCTGATCGCCGAGCTGTGCAACGGCGAACGCGACACGGACGAACTGCGCGCCCTGGCCGCGCCTTTCGTGCCGGAAGGCCAGGCCGGCGCCATTGACGCCTGGATCCACAGCGCCCTGGCCGAAGGCCTGTTGGTGCAGGGTGGCGCGCCAGGCGCTGCCAAACTGATGGACGCCGAACGCCTGCTGGGCCTGGCCTCGCATTTGCGCGACCATGGCAAGGTCCAGCCCGCCTATCTCTGCGCCCGGCGCGCGGCCGAGCTTTCTCCCGATGACGCGGAAGCCTGGTGCGCCATGGCCGAGCTTGCCCATATCGTGGGACAGCGCGAACAGGCGCGCATCGGCTATGAGAAATATCTCGCTGTTCATCCTGGGGACGCCGAAGTGCGCCACATCCTGACGGCGCTGCGCGACGAGGCGCCGCCCGCCCGCGTGCCCGATGCCTGCATCCAGCAGCTCTACAGGAAATTTTCCGCTTTCTATGAAAGCAACATGGTGGAGACCCTGGATTACCAGGGCCCCGATCAGCTCGGCAAAGTACTTGAGAGTGTGCTGGGCGGCCGCCGCGATCTTCGCGTCCTGGACCTGGGCTGCGGCACCGGTCTTTCGGGCCTTCGTCTCAAGCCCTGGGCGGCACATCTGACCGGCGTGGATCTGTCGCCCGAGATGGTGGAGAAAGCTCGCGAGCGCGGCATCTATGACCGGCTGGACGTGGCCGAGATCACCTCCTGGCTGGCCAACGACAAAACCGATTACGACCTGATCGTGGCCTGCGACACGCTGATCTATTTCGGCGACCTCGAGGCGGTGCTGAAAGTGGCCAAAATGCGGATCAACGATCTGGGCATATTGGCTTTTTCGGTCGAGCGCGGCGAGCACAAGCCTTACCGGCTCACCGATTCAGGACGCTATACCCACACCAGGGATCATATCGAAAACGCTGCCCGCGCCACTCAGCTTCATATCCTGCGTCTGGAGGAAGCTTATCTGCGCATGGAATACGGCAAAGAGGTCACCGGCCTCTTCGCCGCGCTGGGCAAATAACTCAGGGCGCCAGATGCGCCGCGGCCAATTCCGTCCGCGCCGCCTGCATGTCAGCCTGAAATTGCGGCGTCTGCATCAGCCGGATCGCCATGATGGTGCCGAATTGCTCGCCGGCGACGATATCACTGCGAAAATGCATGCCGCAGATCAA
This sequence comes from uncultured Alphaproteobacteria bacterium, assembly GCA_903922545.1. The sequence goes on from CAIXUE010000056.1 coordinate 1,337, forward strand.
ACGGTTCTCGGCAAACTGCGCCGAACGCGCCAGGATCGCCTGGGCATGGCTCGGCATCAGGTTTGCCAGCACAATGCCCATGCCATAGCCGACCGTGGTGTGGCCGCTGGGATAGGAGGCGTGATCCTGGCTGGGCTTGTGCGCGGCGCAGGTCTGAAGCGAAGGATCCACGATCCAGGGCCGGTCGCGCTTGAATTCCTGCTTGGCGATATCGGAAAAAGGCCCCTCGGTTCCGGTGATCTCACCGATCACTTTCGCGGTGGCGGGAAGCCTGGACAGATCCCAGGCCGGGCCCAGCACCGCGGCGAAAATGGTGCCGTTTTCATTGCCGTCATCGGATTTGGCCTGGGCAACCTGTTCCGGCGTGGCCTCAGCCATCAGGCGCTTGACCTCGGCCAGTTCCGCCAACGCGCGGGGCGAACCCGGCGCGGGCGGGGGCGGCAGGTAATGCGCCGGATCATACATGTCCGAAGGTTTGAGAAAACCGGGATCCGCCGCGATGACCGGCGCCGTCAGGAAAAGAAGCGCCGCCATCGCGCCCAGGCAAAGTTTGCGCATCACAGGTGTGCCGACAAAGTGATCTGGAAGCTGCGCGAAGGCGCATAGAAATACTGATCCAGGCTGGAGCCGCGGTTGCCCAGGTCAAACACACTGGACCCGCCGGTGAGTGTCTTGTCGTTGACGGTGATGGCCAGAAGATTGCGCGAATTCAGAACATTGTAGATGCCGATGCCGAGGTCGAACGCACCGATCGTCCAGTCGCCCTTGAAGTCCATATTGTTATAGGCGGGCAATTTGTAGAACGGCGTCATGGCGGCGCTCAACGTCTGCTTGCCGACATATTGCTGGCCCACCAGCTTGTCGATCAGCGACAGTTTGAAATCGCCTTCCTTGTAGATCAGGCCGTCGGCCTCGGTCCAAAGCGGCGCGGTCTTGATAACGACGCCGCCCGTCTTGGCGTAATTGAACGAGCCGCTGGCGAAAAACGACAGTCCCGAGAGCGCGCCGTCAAAGGCATAGGTGCCTTCGCCTTCAGCACCCTGGTATGTCGCCGTGCCGGTGTTCACGGCGCAGGTTTCGCTCGGACTGCCGGTGCAGGGCGCGTAGGAGATATTGTTGTTCACGCCCATGTAATAAAGGTCGCCGTCAAAGCTGAAATTGTCGGCGTAATAGACGGTGCCAACCTGATAGTTGGCAGTGGTTTCGGCCTTGGGCGCCGTGAGCAGCAATGTGCCCTGTTCGAAAGCGCTGATATCCGGCACATAGATGCCTTGCGCATATTGCGCATAAACGCTCCAGCTCTGCTCCAACTTGTAGTTTGCGGTGAGGAAGGGCAGCGAGCGAGTGGTGGTGAAAGAATCATACTGCGCGATCACCGGAACCGATTTCTGTTCCAGCGGCGCGGCCACGCTGCGATTCCAGTCAATATATTTGAAACCGGGCGTGACCGTCAGGCCGTCAATCGGGTGCAGTTCCAGCTCGACATAGGGCTCGTACTGGCTCCAGTTGCTGTGCTCGACATACTCGTAAAAGCCGTCGTTATAAAAAGCGGCGGTGGTCTTGGCGACCAGCGTGGAGTCGCTATAGAGCTTGTCGTGCCAGGGATCGCAGCCATTGGCGTAACAGGCCGTGAGATCGAAGTCCTTGCGCTGGCGCTGGGTCGCCGACCATTCCGACCACACACCGGCGCGCAGCTCGCCCGTCAGCCAGCCCAAATCGAAATCATCGGCGGCGCGGAAAATATTGCCCCAGACGCGATAGGCGTTCTGTTTGGTATAGCCCGGAACATCGTTGGCCATTATGACGCCGTTCAAAACGGTGCCAAGGCCTTCGGTCACGCCCGTGGCGATGTCGGCTGCGGTCTGTTTGGGATTGGTGGATGAAACCGTTTTGTTCACATAGGCATAGGTATAGGCCGTATCGTCGATATTGAACTGGCCCATGTCGCCTTGCAGACGCAGGTAATCCATGTCGGTTTTCTTGTGCTCAGGACTATAGGCCTGCCAGGTCCCCAGCTTCGGATTGGTGACCTGAAGTCCGAAATTCTTGCCGAAGCTGAAGATCTGGGCCGGAGTCGAGCCGGCATTGTCATTCAGATTCTGGAACAGGCCGTTGTAATTGGCGAAAGCCGTCAGGGTCCAGCCCGGCGCGAGCTCGGTTTGCGTTTTGAGAAGGATGTTCTGGCGCGAAGTGGTGGTATAGGTCAGATAGCCTTCTGAACCGGTGTAATTCAAATTCACCAAGGCGCGGGTGGACATTCCGGCCAGATCAAAATCACCGCTCTGATAGTTGAGATTCTCGCTGTTGGTGCCCCAGTTGGAGGCGGTTGCGGACACCCGCGTGGCGCTGTCGGAAAGCAGCGTTTCTGAAAAAAGCTTCACCGTGCCGCCAAAGGTCGCCGCGCCCATATTGCCGGCATTGCCGGGGCCGCGGTCCACGTCAATCGAGCCGATGGTGACGCCGGGAAAATAGGACTCAGAGTGATGCGAAGGGCCGTTGGTGTCGCCAAAAGGAATGCCGTCATATTGCATGACGAAATTTCCGTCCGGCTGCCCGCGCAGCGTGTTCTTGGCGCCGCCGTCCGAAAGACCCGGGCCGTTGACGTCCTGGCCCGACATGCTGGGAGCAATGGCGAGAATGGTGGTGTAGTCCGAAGTGTCGGCCACCGAGTCCTGGATATAGGACTGGTTGATGATGGTCTGGGGTTCCGTGGTTTCCAGCCTCGCCTTTGCGGGAGCGATTTCCGGGTTGAACTGAGTGCCAGTCACCACCACGGTTTCAATATCGGTATCGTTGGCCGCGACCTGCTGGGCGTTGGCCGGCCGCACCGTCAGCACGCCGCACACCAGAAGCGCCAGTGCGGAGGACGCCAGCAGGAAGTTGAATTTGGTCGAAGACATGAAATACCCCTTTGAAAAAGTCACCGGGGCAAAACAACCGCGCTGGCGGAATCGCGTTTTCTTGCGACACCGCCTGACGTAACCAGCTGGCTTGACCCCTGTTTCGGGGCGTTGATGCCATGGATTTTTGACGGGCCGGTGACAGCCGCTATACGAAAAATCAATCTCGCGGCGGCGCATCCGGCCCGGATTGCAAAGCATCGCGCCGGGGGCGAAAATCGCGCCCATGGGCGGTGGAGCGTCCGGGACAATGAAAATCCTGCTTGTAGAAGACGATATGGAAATCGCCGGCCATGTCAGCCACGCCCTGGCTGCGGCCGGCCATGATGTGGACAGCGCATGCGATGGGCTGAAGGGCCTGACGCGCGCGCTCAGCGGAGAATATGCCGCACTGATTCTGGATCGCATGCTGCCGGGTCTGGACGGTCTGAGTGTCATGAAACAGTTACGCGCCAAAGGCGTGGAGACGCCGGTGCTGGTGCTGACCACCATGACCGGCATCGATGACCGGGTCGAAGGGCTGGAAGCCGGCGCCGATGATTATCTGGTCAAGCCTTTCGCTTTCGCCGAGCTGGTGGCGCGGGTGAACGCCATGGCGCGGCGGGCCGACATTCATGGCCGTTCGGCGCAGACCAGGCTGGCGGTGGCGGATCTGGAAATGAACCTGATCGAACGCAGCGTGCATCGCGCCGGTCAACCCATCGATCTGCAGGCCCAGGAATTTCGCCTGCTGGAATATCTGATGCGCAATGCCGGCCGCGCCGT
>CAIXUE010000057.1 GCA_903922545.1 uncultured Alphaproteobacteria bacterium
CCCCATGGGAGAAGTGCGAGAATTGCGGGAAATCGAAAGCGGCGAAGACGGCTATGGCCGTTTTTCGACCGGCATCCTGCCCAGCCATGTTCTGAAACGGCTGATCGCGGCCAAACGCGAAATCCTGGGCGACGAGCCTTTGATCGCGGCGCAGATCCAGCCCGCCAGTGTGGACTTGCGCTTGGGCGCCACGGCGTTCCGGGTGCGCGCCAGCTTCCTGCCGGGCCGAAACGCCACGGTGGAAGAAAAGCTGGCCCAGGTCTTCATGCATGAGATCGACCTGACTCAAGGCGCGGTCTTGGAAGCGGGCTGCGTCTATATCGTCAAGCTGATGGAGCGGGCGGAATTTTCGGCCCGCATTTCCGGCGCCGCCAATCCCAAAAGCTCCACCGGGCGGATCGATGTTTTCACCCGCCTGATCACCGATCGCAGTGAAGCCTTTGACCGGGTGGAGACGGGCTATCACGGCCCGCTTTATGCCGAGATCAGCCCGCAGACTTTCCCGATTCTGGTGCGCAAGGGCTCGCGCCTTAATCAATTGCGCATTCGCCATGGCTCACCGCAATTCAGCGATACACAGCTGCGCCGCCTGCATGCGGATCAGGCTCTGGTCGATCTGGAGCCGGATATCGATAACGGGCTGGGATTTTCCATCGACCTGAAAGGTGGCGCGGCTTCAGGCGCACGAATCGGCTGGCGCGCCCGGCGCCATACGGGCTTGATCGACGTGGACAAGCCGGGCGTGCTGTCGCCCTATGATTTCTGGGAACCGGTAGAGGCCAATTCGGCCGGGCATCTGGTGCTGGATCCGGACGAATTCTACATCCTGGCCAGCCGGGAGCGGGTGGCGATCCCGCTGGATCACGCCGCCGAAATGGTGCCGTTCAATCCGCTGGTGGGCGAATTTCGCGTTCATTATGCCGGCTTCTTCGATCCGGGCTTTGGCTTTGAGCCGGGCAAGCCGCCTTCGGCCCGCGCCGTGCTGGAAGTACGCTCCCGCGAGGTTCCCTTCATTCTGGAACATGGACAGATTGTGGGCCGGCTGGTGTTCGAGCGGCTGACCGATCCGCCGCCCGAAGCCTATGGCGAGGGTTTGGGCTCCAATTACCAGCGCCAGAGCCTCAAGCTCTCCAAGCATTTCCGGGAGCCCTGAGGAACCGGCAATCGTAACAATTGTTGCTGAAAATCCACATGAGGCGGGCAAAAGACACCGGAGGCTTCACAAGCCATTGCGCCGGAAGGCTTCTCAGTCACATTTAGCGTCACCTGCGGACGGACGGTTTGGGGAAACCCCGCAGGCATTTGGCACCGGTGCGGTAGGGGAAAATAAAAGCACCGGACCAAGGGTCCATTTTGAAGGGGGCAGTCGTGAGGCGGTTACGGCGCTAAAAGCAGCCGGCCGCCTCATGTTTTTTCAGGCCCCACATGATCCTTTCCACCCAAAGACTGAGGCTAAGGCCCATGGCGGCGCGCGATGCGCCCGCCTTGTTCACGATCCTGGGCGATGAGGAAGCCATGGCGTTCTGGCATCGCCCTCGCCTGCCCCGGCTGGCCACGGTCGAAGCCCTTTTGGCCGACGAACTGGCGGCCATGGCACAGGGCGGCTTTCATTACTGGACCATGCTGAAGGACGAAGACGCCATTGGCGGCATCGACCTGAGTTATGACGACGGCACCAGCGCCTGGGCTGGTTTCCTGCTGCGCAAAGACCAGTGGGGCCAAGGCTATGGCCGCGAAGCACTGGCGGCGGTGACAGATTACGCCTTCGGGCCGATGGGATTGAATCTGCTTATGGCCCAAGTTCAGCGCGGCAATGGCCGCGCTGTCCGGCTGCTGCAAAGCTTGGGATTTCAGGAAGAAGGGCCGCTGGCGGATGTGATGCGTGAAGATGGCCCGCGCCCGACAGTCCGGTTTAGCCTGAACCGGTCCAGCAAAGCCCAGGGCGCGTAATAGATCAGCATGGACGCCAGCCCGATCGCCACCAGTTCAGGAATGTACCAGGGCCAGGGCGACAGAAAATCCATGATACTGGCATTTGCCGGCTTGGCGGCAAGAAAGCCGTAATTGACGCCCAGAAGATAATCGGCAGTCCCCGCCACCAGCACATAAAAGACGGTTGCCGCCAGTACCCGCGGCAGCGAAGCCGCCACAGGACGAAAGCCCGTAAAGCTGAGATAGAGCAGCGCCACAATGATGCCGGCATGATTGATGAAGAAGAAAATGAATTGCGGGTCGGGGAAATCATAGGCGATGTCGGGCGTGATCAGGCCTTGCAGGCTTCCGCCCAGGCCCCAGAAATAGCCCAGCTCATAGGCGTTGGCGTTGCCGGTGACGAGCGCAACGACCAGCGCCAGCGCCGCCCAGTCGCAGAGATTGAGCGGCAGACCGTTGCTTAAATCCAGCCAGCCCCGCATCCAGAACAGCGCGGCGCCGCAGAGCCAGCCGCCGGCCAATAGGGCCGCCAGGCCAAGACGGACGGGCCTGTCCAGGCTTTTGCAGCGGCACACTGCCAGCGCCAGCATCAGCGGCCACAGCGCCGCCGCCACCAGCATCGCAAGATGGGCGGGACCGAACAGGACAAAGGGGGAGCGCGCGGACATGGGCGCCCAGCATAGCGGATCGTGCCACTTGGGACGAACTGACTTTGGGAAGGTCGGGGCGGCATGTTAAAGAAGGGGAAGATGGAGGCGGGTATGGGGCGGCTTCTTCTTTGCAGCGGTTTGATTTTCCTGGCCTGCAGCGCGGCGGCGCAGGCACAGGATATGAACGCTTGTATTGACCGCTGTTTCAGCAACTTTTCCCCGTCGCAGAATGGCGGTTCCACAGAATTGCGGAGGGAATGCCTGCAGCAATGCAAAGGGCCATCCGTGCAATATGGCGCCATCGCCTATGGCGCGGCCAGCACGGCCAATGGCTACGGCTGGGGCAAATCCACGCCCGGCGAGGCGCAGCGCACTGCCATGGTCAATTGCCGCGCGCATGGCGATGACTGCAAGATTGTGGCGAATTTTTCCAATTCCTGCGAAGCGGTGGCGGCGGTGGAAAGCAAGAACCGTTTTGCCGCCGGCAATGGCCGTACGCGCACATCGGCACAGGACAGCGCCATGAAAGCCTGCCAGGCGCAGGTGGGCGGCAAATGCGAAATCGAAGTGTGGACCTGTTCCGGCAATTGACGGAACACGCCTGACCTACTTGAAATTTGGCCCGCTGATCCAGGCGACAATCGCCTTGCGCGTGCCTTTGGTCACGGGCGTCACCCGGTGCAGCACATAAGACGGAAACGCGATCGCGACGCCGCGATTTTTGGGCGCCGATGAAATGGCGCCGCCATTGAACTGAAGCTCGCCGCCTTCATAGCGGGCCGGATCGGTCAATTGCAGGGTGAGGGATAATTTGCGCGGCGGCAGCGTGCCCTGATCGATGTGCCAGTCAAAATGGCTTTCTTCGGTGTGGTGATAGACCATAAATTGCGGCACTTCGCTGAAACCTTTTAGCTCGAACTGATAGCTGCGGCTGTTGAAGGTGCGCACGATGTCAGCCAGACGTTCATAAAGCCAGATGATGTCGGGCGTTTGCGGGATTGGCGAAACCTGGGTCTTGCGGATCTGTTCATACCGCTCTGTCGTAGCATGGCCGCCGAGCGGCGCTTTTTGCAGCGGCAGGGCGTCGCAATAACGTTCAAGCCTGTCCAGCTCCTCGGGTGTGAAGGCGCCGATGCCGTGATCGAAAAGCGGTGAGACAGCGGGAGCGGACATTTTTATTCCAGATGCGGCTAAGACAGAAATACGACAGAGGCGGGGTCAAGGACCATGAAATTGATGCCACCTTGCGGGACCCTTGGGAAGTCATGGCGCAAGCCCGCGGGATATTGCGCGCCAATGTTCCCGAGGCGCATGTTTGCCCCTTGAAAAACTGGGGTTTTTCAACATGCGCGCAGCTTCGTTTTTAGGATTTTGCAGGGCAGAATACGTCACACATTTGCGACATGATTTGCTATAAAAGCGGACCGCGCGCCCAGATTTTCACAAAAACGGACATCCAGTCATGCTGACACAAAGAGCCGCCCTTGCCGGCGATTCCGCGGGCCGGCAACAGGCAAGCGCGCGCGCGAGCGTGGCCGATGCGCGCCGTTATGCCCATGGCCGCTCAAACCTGGAGATCCGCGACGGCATCTGGCATTTGCGGGTGCGCGAAGCCGGCTATCGCGAAAGCGGTTTTGCCATCGGACAGCTTCTGGCCTCGGCCAACTATCCGGCGGTGGAATTTTTTGGCCGCCGCAGCGTGCGGCTGCTGGTGAATTTCCTGTACGCCGGGACCAAACGCAATTTTTCCAGCATTCGCATTCCGCAAGTCTATCTGGAAGAACTGGAAGGCTGTGCGGAAGGCAGCGGCCTTTCCTATCGCGTCCTGTTCTTCATGAATTTCGTCTTCGATGTTTTGAAGAAATACGGCTTTCACTGCTCGTCGGTCGCCATTGCCGAGCCCGAGGCCACCCTGGTCGGCCGCAACACCGACCTGATCCCCTGGATCGCGCGGGCGGCGCTGAAATTTTTTCCGCCGGTGGTGCTGGATATCCTGGTGCCGGGAAAGCTGCGTTATGTGCATGTGACGCCGGGGCTCTTTCTGGGCGCACTCAGCGGCTACAATGAGCGGGGCATCGCCATGATGTCCCACCAGATCGCGGCGACGCGGGAAAAATCGGTTCCCGGCAGCCTCGCCACCACGCTGTTGCAGCGGATGATCCTGGAAGAAGCCACCGACATGGCCCATGCCGAAGAGATCATCCGCGCCAATCCGGTGCAGCGCTGCATCAGCGATCTGGTCACCTCCAGTGCCGAAGGCCTGTCCTGCGTGTTTGAGATCACGCCGGAATCCATCAAGACCATTCGCAGCAACGGGCCGTCTTTGTGCTGCGCCACCCATTTTGAGGATGCCGATCTTTCGCTGCTGCAGCGCTACAAGGCCACGGTCAGCGAGATGCGCCTGTCCTTGATGAACCGGCTGGCCGCCACCACCCGCGCCATTCCCGAAGCCGTGATCGCCATGCTGCGCAATTCCGACAATGGGCTGGCGCATCTGAAATCCGGCTCCTCGCCCACCAACGAGGGCACCTATCAGAGCATGGTGTTCGACGTGACCGGGGGGCGAGTTTTCGTCTCCGACGGCAAGACATTGCCGGTATCGCTGACGGGATCGTATCGGGAAATCGTCATCGGCGATGCTTGAGGGATTTCGCCGGAAGCTGGCCCGGGACATCATCATCGATCGGGCGGCGACGGCGAACACATCCCTGGTCGGACGCATCGCGCGGGAACGGTCTGAGGAAAATTACCGTTTCGCCAGCCACTATGTGGCGGGAAAAGCCGTACTGGACGTAGGCGGCGGCACCGGCATCGGCCATGATTTTCTGCTGGCAGCGGGCGCCGCATCCATTATGTCGGTGGACCGGCATGTGGTGGCCAGCCAGGATTCACGTGTCCAGGCGATGCAGGGCGATTTTTTCAGCCTCAACCTGCCAGAAGCTTCCTTCGATGTGGTGATCTGCCTGGGCACGATTTTCTATCTGGGCGATGCTGGCGCAGCTTTCGCCAGGATGGCGCGGCTTTTGAAGCCGGGCGGCGTGGCCATCGTCAATTGCATCAATCCGCGCCTGGTGCGGCGCTATTTCGGGCTGGACCTGCAAGACATAGACGACAAATTTTCCGCCGCTTACGACGAACCACAACTGCGCGAACTTTTGCAGATGCATTTTGGCAGCCGGCCGGACTTTTATATCCAGCAGCCGGTTCTGGTGGGCAACCCCCTCGCCTTCTGGCTGACGCCTTTGACATGGATGTTTGGCCGCCATCCCGTGATGACGCGCCCGCCCGGCACCGAAGGCATGTATGTGTATGCTATCGTGCGTCATGCTGGCTGAAATCAACGCCCTGGTCACCGCCTATCGCTATTGGGCCATCCTTCCTTTCGCGCTGTTCGAAGCACCCTTGATGAGCCTGGTGATCGGCTTCTTCGCCGTGACGGGATTTTTGAACCTGTATCTTTCCTTTGGCATTGTCGTGCTGGGCGATTTCATCGGCGACAACGCGCTTTATGTTTTCGGCCGCTGGGGCGGGCCCTGGTTCAGCAAAGTCGGCGTGAAACTGAAGCTTTCGTCCGATCCGGTGAAAAAAGCGCTGGCCTATTTCGGCAAGCGCGACCGGCGGGCCATTGTGATTTCCAAGCTGGTGCATGGCGTGGGCTTTACCGGCCTGATC
>CAIXUE010000058.1 GCA_903922545.1 uncultured Alphaproteobacteria bacterium
CCACCGCCCAGGCCGATCTGGCCGACATGCTGCTGAAGGGTGAGGCCGGGCCGCCCAGCCCCAGGGCCGCCCTGCCCCTGCTGGAGGCGGCGGCGGCGGCCAACCATCCCATGGCCCAATATGAGCTGGCCCAGATGTACGAGACCGGCCAGGACGGGCTGGTGCCGCCCGACATGGTCATGGCGCGCGAGCTTTACACCGCCGCCGCCAGCCACGGCATTAAGGAAGCCCAGGCCCGGCTGGACCAACTTCCCGCCGCCGACGCCCCCGCCCCCGGACCCACGGTGCGCCTGCTGCAACCGGCGCCCAGGACGGCCGGCACCAGCACGGCGGCAAGCGGCAGGGATCTGCGCCAGTCCCAGCCCTGACGGGCCGGGCTTAGCGCTGGGCTCATCCCTACCTATATTGGTTTTGCCATTGGAGAGTCGCTTACCCGCATGACCGATCCCTACAAAACCCTGGGCGTGGCCAAGAACGCCAGCGAGGCCGAAATCAAAAAGGCCTTCCGCACCATGGCCAAAAAGCATCATCCCGACACCCATCCGGGCGATGAAAAAGCCAAGCAGCGTTTCCAGGAAATTTCCGCCGCCTATGACGTGATCGGCGACAAAGAGAAGCGCGCCAAATTCGACGCGGGCGAGATTGACGCGTCGGGCAATCCGCGCGGCTTTGATCCGCGGGCGCAGGGCTTTCGCGGCAATCCGTTCGGCGGCGGCGGCGGCGGTGACCGCGAATTTCGTTTCAACTGGGGCCAGGATGGCAGCGAACAGAGTTTCAGCGCGGAAGATATTTTCGCCGATATTCTGGGTGGGCGGCGCGGCGGCGGCGGACGCCAGAGCGCGCGCGTGGCCAAGGGCGAGGATTTCCAGATCGCGGTGACGGTAAGTTTTGCCGAAGCCATTCAGGGCGGTACGCGGCGGATCGTGCTGCAGAATGGCGAGCAGATCGATGTGAAAATTCCGGCGGGCCTGCGCGAAGGACAGCAGATCCGGGTCAAAGGCCGCGGCGGCGCGGGCCGGGGCGGCGGACCCAATGGCGATGTGCTGATCCAGACCCATGTCGCGGCCCATCCTTTCATCACCCGCGACGGCAATGACCTGCGCATGGATCTGCCGGTGACGCTGAAGGAAGCGGTACTGGGCGCCAAGGTGCCGGTGCCCACTTTGGGCGGCAGCCTCAATCTTTCCATTCCGGCAGGCTCCAACACCGGCTCGATGTTGCGCCTGAAAGGCAAGGGCGTAACGGTGGCAGGCGCAGCGGGCGATCTGTATGTCCGGCTGGTGGTGGCCCTGCCCGAAAAGCCCGATGCGGACCTCAAAAACTTCGCCGAGGGTTGGTCCACCGAATATGATCCCCGCGCCAAAATGCGCTGACCGGCGCAAAGCCGGTATCCTGGCGCCGCGTGTGGTTTTCGGCTTTAAAGCTGGTCAATTGCGGTTAAATCGCTAAAGTCCCGGCAGATTATCTGGAGCAGAATCTGATGGCGTTTGAAGGGCTGATGAAGGGCAAACGCGGCCTCATCATGGGTGTCGCCAATGACCGTTCCATCGCCTGGGGCGTGGCCAAAGCGTTGCATGAAGCGGGCGCGGAGCTGGCCTTTTCCTATCTGGGCGAAGCGTTCAAGAAACGGGTCATGCCGCTGACCGAACCGCTCAAGCCGGCTGTGCTGGTGGATTGCGATGTTTCCGATCCCGCTTCGATTGATGCGGCGTTCGCCGAGATCGGCAAGGTCTGGGACAATCTGGATTTTGTGGTGCATGCCATCGGATTTTCCGACAAGGAACAGCTCAAGGGCCGTTATGTGGATACCACGCCGGACAATTTTCGCATGACCATGGATATTTCCTGCTACTCGTTTACCGCCGTGGCGCAGCGCGCCGAAAAAATGATGAACAATGGCGGCAGCCTTGTCACCCTCACCTATTACGGCAGCGAGAAAGTCATGCCGCATTACAATGTGATGGGCGTGGCCAAGGCGGCGCTGGAAGCCAGTGTGCGTTACATGGCTGAAGATCTGGGCAAGCGCGGCATCCGCGTCAATTCCATTTCGGCGGGACCGATCAAGACCCTGGCCGCCAGCGGCATTGGCGATTTCCGCTATATCCTGAAATGGAACGAATATAACGCGCCGCTGCGCCGCACCGTCACCATCGACGAAGTGGGCCATTCGGCGCTTTATCTGGTGTCAGACCTGGGCCGCGCCGTGACCGGCGAATGCCTGCATGTCGATGCCGGCTATCACGTGGTCGGCATGAAGGCAGCGGACGCGCCGGATATTTCCGTCATCAAGACTGATGCTTGAACTTGCTGCCGGGGTCACGCTTTACCTGGCGCGGCATGGCGAGACCGAGGCGAACAGCCAGCATCGCTTTTCCGGCAAACGCGACACACCTCTGACCCAAAAAGGTCTGGCTCAGGCGCATGCGCTGGGTGAAATCATGAAGCGCGAAGTTGGGATGCGGCCAAGCCTGGCGTTTGTCGCCAGCCCGTTGGCGCGGGCGCGCTTGACCATGCAAATCGTGCGCGGCGTGCTGGGATTGCCGGAAGGCGATTTTGCCACTGACGCGCGGATTGCGGAAATCGATCTGGGTGCGTGGGACCAGCTGACCGATGAAGAAGCCCGCGCCCGAAACCCTGCTTTGTTCGATGCCCGTGCGGCGGACAAATGGAACATACCGGTGCCCGGCGGCGAGGATTATGAAGAGGTCGCCGCCCGCGCCTCGTCCTGGGTGCGGGATATCAAAATCGACACCTTCGCGGTCAGCCATGGCGCGCTGACCCGCATCTTGCGCGGGCTGTTTCAGGGCCTGGACTGGCGGGCCATGAGCGATCTGGACGAGCCCCAGGGTGTGGTTTTCCGCATATCCGGTCACACTGTGACGAAGCTAGACCCCGAGCCCAAATCGCTGTAATTCCAGCTTTATGTCGTTCAACACCTTCGGCCATATGTTTCGCGTCACCACCTTTGGCGAAAGCCATGGGCCGGCGCTGGGTTGCGTGGTGGATGGCTGCCCGCCGGGCATTCCCCTAACCGAAGCCGATATCCAGAAAGACCTGGACCGGCGCCGCCCGGGGCAAAGCAAATTCGTCAGCCAGCGGCGCGAACCGGACACGGTGAAAATTCTTTCCGGCGTCTTCCAGGACGAGCGAATGAAGCGGCAAGTCACCACCGGCACGCCCATCGCGCTTCTGATCGAGAATGTGGACCAGCGGTCCAAGGATTACTCCGAGATCCGTGACAAATTCCGCCCCGGCCATGCTGACTACACCTATCAGGCCAAATATGGCGTGCGCGATTATCGCGGCGGCGGGCGGCAGAGCGCGCGGGAAACCGCGTCGCGCGTCGCGGCAGGCGCCATCGCGCGCAAAATCCTGAATTCGCTGTACGGCAAGGTGGTGGTGCGCGGCGCCATGGTGGCGATGGGCGAAAAGGGCATTGTCCGCAAACAGTGGGACTGGGCCGAAGTGGCGAAGAATGATTTCTTCTGCCCCGATCCCAAAGCCGTGCCGGGCTGGACGCGATATCTGGAAGGGCTGCGCAAGAAAGGCTCCTCCATCGGCGCAGTGATTGAAGTGGTCGCCGAAGGTATTCCCGCCGGGCTGGGCGCGCCGATTTACGCCAAGCTGGACAGCGAACTGGCATCCGCCCTGATGAGCATCAATGCCGTTAAGGGCGTGGAAATCGGCGATGGCTTTGCCACAGCATTGCTGTCAGGCGAACAGAATGCCGACGAGATGCGCAAAGGCCCAAAAGGGAAACCGAAATTTCTTTCCAATCATGCCGGCGGCGTTCTGGGCGGCATTTCCACCGGCCAGGACATTGTGGCCCGTTTTGCGGTCAAGCCGACATCTTCCATTCTCACACCGCGCAAGACGATTGATATGGACGGCAGCCAGACCACACTGATCACCAAGGGCCGGCATGACCCCTGTGTGGGAATCCGGGCCGTGCCGGTGGGTGAAGCGATGATGGCCTGTGTGCTGGCCGACGCGGCGCTAAGGCACCGGGGACAGAACGGCTAGTTATTTCCAGCGCAGTGACGCCGCGATCGCGCTGCCGATATAGACCTGCGGTTCGGACGGATAATCCACCCCCAGCGCCTGTTCCTGCTTGGAAACGCAATCCTTCACCTTGTCGGCAAGGCCGGGAAAATCGCTGCTGGCGGGAAGCGACTGCAAAAAGCAGCCATCGAAAAACGTGTAGTGATCCTGTTCGCCGCAGCCAAAGCTGGTGCGGTCAGGGCGCGCGGCGGTGATGATCATGCGGTTGTCGGCCGCCAGGCCCGGCACGAACTGGCCGGAAAAACAGGCCGACATGATGATGATGGCAGGCCGCTTGCCGCAGGCATTGTTGACGATAGTGCCCCAGGCATCGGGGCCCAGCACATTGTCGCCCACCACAATGCCGCCCTTTGGCGGCGGCGCGCCATGCGAGGTGAAATAGATCAGGCAGCCGCCGGTGGCGCGGTTGCTGACATCCCACAGCGCATTGGCGATATGGGAGGGCGTGCTTTCCTGGGCATCGCGGTCGGGATCGACCGACAATTGCACGATGTTCTGGGGCGCAAAGCCGATACCGGTGAAAGCGCGGACCAGATCGCGGCGGGCATTGTCGAACACCTGGCTGGAGGCGCCGGAATGGGCGTGGTCGTCGCCCGCCACCACCAGCACCGCCCAATCGCCATAGCCGGCGGCTGAGGCGGGAAGCGCCGCCAGGCATAACGTCAGAGCCAGGAAATATTTTCTCATCGCCGTTTCTTCCGCTCAAAGCCGGCCACCAGCTCAATATGCCCTGCGTAAAGGAATTGGTCTATCGGGGTCACGACGCCGGGCACAAAGCCGCCCGCCGCCAGAACCGCGGCATCGCGGGCAAAGGTGCCGGCGTCGCAGGAGACATAGGCGATGCGGTTGATGGTGGAGGCGCAAAGCGCCTGCACCTGGGCCAGCGCGCCGGCGCGCGGCGGATCCAGAACCACCGCGTCAAAGACTTTGAGTTCGGGCGGGGTCATGGGCTGCTTGAACAAATCACGCTTTTCGGTGGTGATTGGCTTGAGCCCTGACGTGGTTTTGGCGGCGGCGGCCAACGCCGACAGGGCCGCGCCATCCTGTTCCACAGCATGCACTTTTGCGTTACGGGCCAGCGCAAAGGTGAAAGTGCCCAGGCCTGCGAAAAGATCGGCGATATTTTTGGCGCCTTTGGTAAGAGCCACGACATGGGATTGCAGCGCCGCCTCCCCTTCGCGCGTCGCCTGAAGAAAAACCTGCGGCGGCAATTTTACGCTGACGCCATCCAGGGTGATGGAGGGGGCGGCGTTTTCCATCAACACATCATTATTGAAAATAATGCGGGCGACACCAGACTTGGAGAAAGCCCGGGCCAATGCAGACGTCAGCGCGGGCGTAAGCTTGCGGGGCGAATGAAAGGCCAAATCAAGCCCGGTGTCGCTTTGGGTAACATGAAGTTCGGCCTTCTCGCCTTCATTCAGGATGGGCGCAAGCGCGGTGCGCAAACGCCCGGTGAGCGCGAACAGGGACGGCGTCAGCACCAGACATTGGCGCATATCAGCGATGGCGTGGCTTTTGGCGGCGTGAAATCCCACCTCGATTTCGCCCTTGGCTTTGGCCAGCTTGAAGACGGCGCGGCGGCGGGAGGCTTCCGGCACCACCAAAGGCTCGCCCACCACCACGTTACCAAGCCCGGCGCGCGCCAGGGCACTTGTCACCATCTCGCGCTTGGCGGCGCGATAGTCTTCCGGTGACAGATTTTGCAGGCTGCAGCCGCCGCACAGACCGAAATGCTGGCAGGTGTTCATGCCTTCTGCGCGGCGATCAAGAACTCTCTGTTGCCGTCGCCGCCTTGAATGGGGCTCTCGATGTGGCCGATCACGCTCCAGCGCGGCTGGCCGGCGATGAAGGCCTTGATGTCGGCCACCGCCTCGGCCTGCTGCTCGGCGTCACGCACCACGCCGCCCTTGCCGACCCAGAGCCGCCCCACTTCGAATTGCGGTTTGACCAGCGCAACGGCCCAGGCGCCCGGCGCGGCCATGTCGAGGGCCGGCGGCAGGGCCAGTTTCAGGCCGATAAAGCTGACATCGGCGACAACCACCTGGGGCGCCTCAGGCACATGGGTGACCGACAGATCGCGGGCATTGATGCCGTCACGCCGCACCACCCGGGGATCGCGCTGCAGGCGGGGATGCATCTGGCCGTGGCCGACATCGACGGCGTAAATTCTGGCGGCGCCATTTTCCAGCAGCACCTCGGTGAAGCCGCCGGTGGAAGCGCCGACATCCAGGCAGATGAGCCCTTCCGGCGACAGGGTGAAATGATCCAGCGCCGCCGCCAGCTTCAACCCGCCGCGCGAGACGTAAGGATGAGGTTTTTTATATTCGATGATCGCGATGTCGGGAATGTTCCTGGACGGTTTTTCCAGCACCTCGCCATCGACCTTGACCAGCCCGGCGCGGATGGCGCTTTGCGCCTCCGTGCGGCTGGCGGCGTGGCCTTTTTCGACAAGAATCTGATCGGCGCGTTTCATCAGGCGGTGAATAGCCTGTTTGGAGACCGAGAGCCATGGATGGGCCTGGGCCCCCTTCCCTCCCATCGGCCGCACGGCGGCGATGCGCCGGGGATGAGAGGTGAGCTAGGCGGTGCGGCCGATTGCGGCGGGAGCCTCGTTAGAGCGGCCCAGGGCATTGAGCGCCGTGAGGACAATGCCGTCGGCGTCGAGACCAGCTTCCGCATACATCTTCTCGGGCGTGTCATGGTCCTGGAAGACGTCCGGCAGGGTCATGGGACGCACCTTGAGGCCCTTATCGAGCAGGCCTTCCCAGGCCAGGAACTGCATCACATGCGAGCCGAAGCCGCCTGCGGCGCCTTCCTCGATGGTGATCAGCACTTCATGCTCCCGCGCCAGCTTGGCGATCAGGGCCGTATCCAGCGGCTTGGCGAAGCGTGCATCGGCGATAGTTGGGAAGAGGCCATAGGCGGAGAGTTTTTCCGCCGCGGCCACCACTTCGGTCAGTCGCGTGCCGAAATTCAGGATGGCGATGCCGGAGCCTTCCCGGATCATGCGGCCCTTGCCGATGGGCAGCGCCACGCCTTCGGCGGGACGGGCGACGCCCGTGCCCTCACCGCGCGGATAGCGCACCGCACTGGGGCGGTCATCGATGGCGACCATGGTGGCGACCATGTTGGTGAGTTCGGCTTCGTCGGCCGCCGCCATCACCACGAAATTGGGCAGGGTGCAGAGATAGGCGATATCGAAGGATCCGGCATGGGTGGCGCCGTCGGCGCCGACAAGACCGGCGCGGTCCATGGCGAAGCGCACGGGCAGCGACTGGATCGCCACGTCATGCACCACCTGGTCGTAGGCGCGCTGCAGGAAGGTGGAATAGATGGCGCAGAAAGGCTTCATGCCTTCAGAGGCCAGGCCCGCGGCGAAGGTCACCGCATGCTGTTCGGCGATGCCGACATCGAAGGTGCGTTCCGGGAAGGCCTTTTCGAACAGGTCGACGCCGGTGCCCGAGGGCATGGCGGCGGTGATGGCGACGATGCGCGAATCCTTTTTGGCCTCCGCGATCAGGCTTTCGCCGAACACTTTCTGATAGGCC
>CAIXUE010000059.1 GCA_903922545.1 uncultured Alphaproteobacteria bacterium
ACGGCCACCGCCGGCGCCGCGCGCCGCCGCCATGGCGGTGGCGCAGCCGCTGGAAAGCGAATCACGGTTCTGCGCCAGACAGCGCTGCGCGCCGCGCGCGCCCTGACCGGCACAGAATTTGGCGATATCGGCGGTACAGGCCTTGGCGATCGCGGCCTGGGCCAGGGCACGGGTTCTGGCGCGGGCGGCATTCTGCGCATCGGCGGAAGCCTGGGTGAGGTGCTGCTGGCCGGGATTGGGAATGGTGACCTGGGCGCCTTCACGAAGACGATCAGCGCCATCCACCACCACCACATCGCCAGGCTCAAGACCCGAAGCGATGGCGACATTGTCGCCATCCTGGGTGCCCAGCTTCACATCGCGCTGGGTGACGCGCTTGTCGGCGGTCACCAGGAATACAAAGCTGCCATCGGCGCCGCGCTGCACGGCGGCGACCGGAACGACGGTCTGGTTCTGCAGCGTATCAACCAGCAGGCGGATATTGACGAACTGGTTTGGGAACAGCTTGGAATCGGTGTTGTCGAACAAGGCGCGCAGCTTGACCTGGCCGGTGGTGGTATCGACTTCATTGTCCATCGTCGCCAGCTTGCCGGTAGCGATCTTGGTTGTCTGGCTGCGGTCATAAGCGTCCGCGCTCAACGTCGCGCCCGACTGGATGCGCGCCTGGATGGGAACGATATTGTCTTCCGGCACGGTGAACAGCACGGACATGGGCTGCACTTCCGTCACCACCACAATGGTTGATGCGGTGCCGGCCGGCACGTAATTGCCCACATCGGTCTGGTGCAGGCCCACAAGGCCGCTGACCGGCGAAACGATGCGCGTATAGCCCAGATTGATCTGGGCGGTTTCCACATTGGCCCTGTCGGACTGAACCACGCCCATTTCGTTGGCGACTGTGGCGGTCTGGTCATCCACCACCTGCTGGGATTCCGCATTGACCGCCAAAAGCGCCTGGAAGCGTTTCAAATCCCGCTGCGCGCCGGCAAGCGTCGCTTCATCCTTGGCCAGCTGACCCTTCACCTGGTCGAGTGTGGCCTGATAGGGCCGCGGATCAATCTCGGCGAGCAGGGCGCCGGCCTTGACCATCTGGCCTTCTGTGAAATCCAGTTTCAAAAGCACGCCGCTCACTTGCGGATGCACCGACGCGGTGGCCAGCGGCGTCACCGTGCCCAGCGCGTTCAGCGTGACATTGATCGGCCCTTCCACCGCCGTGGCGACACCCACCGGCTGGGGACCATTGTTGAAGCCCTGGCGCACCGCCGGCTTGGGATAAATCGCCCAGATCAACAGCGCCAGAATGCCCAGGCCAAGACCAATAAAAAGCACGCGCGACAGATTGGGATGCGCGCCGCACCAGCGCTTGAAATCGCCCCAGCGCCCTGTGCTGGGCCGGCCGCCCAGCCCGGAGGGAATATCCTTGTTCGTGCCTTGAATGGTCATCTTGCTTTTCCGTTTCCCAATACACGTCAGACTGAACAGACGAAAACGTCTTTTATAGGCCGGCGGCAACTCCGCCCTTCAGGTTTGCGCGAACGCCAATGCTTACGCCAGTTGCGTGTGTCCGATATCAGCCTGTTTCCGCCTAAATTTGTCGAAAGTGTCGTCAGACCGTTGCCCCGGCGTTAGCCGCCGGATCGTCACGCTTTCGTCGCGGTTCAAGGCATTACGTACGATTCACAAATTCGTTCATTGGCCGCGGCAGAACTGGTGTTCTTTCCTTCTGGCGGCCTCGAACCTTCGGCTGCCGGCAGGCCTTAAGTGAGGGCCAGTTACGCCGGTTTAATCCGTTTCCGGCGGGCCGGCCATCCTGACCTGAAACGGGACCGAAAGGTCTCAAAACCCCAAAATCCCGGCTTTCCCGTGCCAAAAAGGGGCGAAAAACCCCGCTTTTGCTGGTCCGGGACCTGCAACTCCCCGTCTGAGGCCCTAGCCCCAGGCGAAATGTGAGCGTTCAGGATTCCTCCGATCCGGTCATGAAGGCGGTCTTTCCCGCCCTGGATGGCTTTGGCCTGTCCCTGGCGCCCGATGGCCTTGCCGCCAAGCGGCTGCTCGACATCACCGTCGCCCTGGTTGCCATCCTTTTGTGCCTGCCGGTTTTCGCTTTTGTGACGCTTGCCATCCTCGCGGATTCCCGTGGACCGGTGCTGTTCCGCCAGCGCCGCGCCGGCGAAGGCGGCAAGCTGTTCGGCATCTACAAATTCCGCAGCATGCATGTGCTGGAAGACGGCACCGATGTGGTGCAGGCGATCAAGGGCGATGCCCGCATCACCCGCGTGGGACGTTTCCTGCGCGCCTCCAGCCTTGACGAGCTGCCGCAGCTTTTCAACGTCTTGTCCGGCGAGATGTCGCTGGTGGGCCCGCGCCCCCACGCCCTGGCGCATGACGATTTTTATGCCGAGCGCATTGCCAACTATCGCGTGCGCCAGCTGGTCAAGCCGGGCATCACCGGCTGGGCCCAGGTGCATGGCGCGCGCGGCGCGACCACCGAACTTTCCGACATGCAATGGCGCATCGATCTGGACGCCTGGTATGTCACCCATGAGAATATCTGGCTTGATCTTCTCATTCTCGCACGCACGCCGCTGGAAGTGCTTCGCCAACGGAATGCGGTGTGATGAGTATTCCCACCGCTTTTGAAAATCATGCAATGCCCACAGAGCCCGCCAATGATACCTATGGCGAAGTGCGCGTGGGAGGCCTTGTGACCGCCTGTCTTGGCCGCCAGTCCCTGGCCCAGCGGATGCTGGCCGATTGCCTTGACGCGCGCGCTGCCGGTGCTGAGCCCAAACTGGTTTTCGCCAACAATGGCCATGCCATGGCCCTGGCGGCGCAAGACGAAAATTTCCGCGCGGCGTTCGCCAAGGCCGACATTGTTCATGCCGATGGCCAGGCGGCGGTGTTCGCCTCGCGGCTGCTGACAGCTGCGCCCATCCCCGAACGCAGCGCCACCACCGATTTCATCCATGACGCCGCGGCCCTGGCGGCAGAGGAAGGTCTGCGCTTTTTCCTGCTGGGCGCCACCGAGGAAGCCAATGCCAAAGCGGCGGACATGCTCAGGGCCCGTCATCCGGGCTTGCAGATTGTCGGCCGCCACCACGGCTATTTTTCGCAAAACGACGAAGACGATCTCTGCGATGCGATTAATCTCACCAAACCTGATGTGATCTGGGTCGGCCTGTCGGTGCCGCTGGAATATGAATTTGCCGCGCGCAACAAGGCGCGTCTGCGCGCCGGCTGGCTGGTGACCTGCGGCGGCTGTTTCAATTTCATTACCGGCGCCTATAGCCGCGCGCCTGTATGGATGCAGCAGGCCGGTCTGGAATGGCTTCATCGTCTGGCGCGCGATCCCAAAAGGCTGTTCTGGCGGTATCTCACCACCAATCCGCTTGCGATTTTTTTACTTTTGACGCGCACAAATTCGCTGCCCGCTCAAACGCCTGCGCGCCCGCAGGCACCGCTTGCCGCCGCGGCGTAAGGACGATTTATGTCCCTATCCCTGGACGCTGATCTTGTCGCAGAACCCAGGCTGAAAGCATTCTGGGCCACGGCCTGGCGCTATGTGGTATCTGCCGCAGGTCCCGTGGCCACATCCGGCGCGCATTTCCTGGCTTCGCTGCTTTTGGTGCGCAATCTGGCGGCGGCCAGTTTCGGGCTCTTTTCTTTCGTCCTGGTGATCGTGCCTTTTGCCATGAGCATGACCGCGTCACTGCTGGTCATCCCCGTCACCCGCGCCCTTGGGCAGCCGGAGCATGAACGCCGGACGGTGGTGAACAATTGCCTGAAAATGAATCTGCTGCTGACCGGCGGCGCAATGCTTTGCGTCTTCGCGCTGCTTTCGATCGCCCATGCCGCGCCGCTGCCCGCCCTGCTCTTGGGCCTGTTCGGCGGCGCTTTCACTTTCCGCTGGTTTGGCCGCTGCTATGCTTTTGTCGATGGCCGGGTAAAGAGCGCGGTCGCTTCTGACCTTATATATGCTGCCGCCCTGATCCTGGGCCTGGGCGTCTTGGCGCTGGCATCACACGTCACTCTCACCGGCGGCGCTATCGCGCTGCTGTCGGCATCGCTGGTAAGCCTGATGCCCCTGGGCAAACAATTTTTCGCCGATCATTATGCCGCGCTCTTTTCCGGCAGCATCAGTGGCTATCGCGCCATCTTCCGCGACACGACGCGCTGGTCGCTGCTGGGCGTGGTGTTCACCGAACTCACCGCCAACGCCCATGCCTATCTGGTCACGTTCATCGCCGGTCCCGGGCCCTTCGCGCTTCTGGCGCTGGGCATGCTGTTGATGCGGCCCGCCTCGCTGGTGCAAAGCGCCCTGCCCGACCTGGAACGCCCGGTGATGACGCGCCAGATCGCCGCCCGCAATTGGCGTGGACTCAGCCGTACCGCGCGCGAATTCGGCTTGGGCCTGCTGGCGGTGCTTGCGGCCACCTTGTTGCTGGATGTGGGGCTTCTGACCTGGTTTCCGCATCTGGTGTTGAAACGCGGTTATGATTTGCATGACGTGGCTGTTGTCACCGCGATCTCTGCGCTCATCATGGCCGTGCGCGCCTTGCGCGCGCCGTTGGCGGTGATATTGCAGGCGGCAGGCGCCTTCAAGGAAATGGCCGGCATCGGCATCAAATCCAGCAGCGTCTCGCTGCTTTCCACTTTGGCGCTGCTGATGCTTTTCGGGCCGGTCGCCTCGCTGGGCGGCGTGCTGCTCGGCGAATTGATGATCCTGGGTTATTGCCGCGTGCTGGTGACAGCGTGGGAGGCCAAACGTGGCTGAGCGCGTCATCATCGCCATCCCCACATTCCGCCGGCCCAAAAACCTTCAGCGCCTGCTCGAAGCATTGGCGCGGCTTGAAACCCAGGCCGATATCGCCGTGCTGGTGGCTGACAACGATGCCGAAGGCCAGGAAGGCTTGAAGCTCTGCGCCAAGATCGCGCCCGGCTATCGCTGGCCGCTTCAGGCGGTGGTGGCGCACGAACGCGGCATCGCCCAGGTACGCAACACACTGGTCGCGCAAGCGTTGAAAGATGAAAAAGCGTCCTTCATCGCCATGATCGATGACGACGAATGGCCGGATCCGCGCTGGATTGAGGAATTTCTCGCCGCCCAACGCGCCACCCATGCCGATGCCCTGCAAGGCTCCATCCTGTTCGGCGACAAAAGCGGTGCCACGCCCGATATTCGCCGCGCCACCGGCCCCACCCAAATGCTGCAGGGGGCGGGCAACCTCTTTCTTTCGCGCGCCCGGCTGGCCGCCATGACACCGCCCTGGTTCGATCCCGCCTTTGCCCTGACCGGCGGCGAAGACCGCGATTTTTTCCTGCGCCTGAAATCCGAAGGCGCCCGCTTTGCCTGGGCCGATGCCGCCCGCGCCTACGGCGAAGTGCCGGTCAGCCGGGCCAATCTGAGCTGGGCCCTCAAGCGCGCCTATTCCATCGGCAATTCCGACATGCGGGTGCTGCTCAAGCACCGTCCCGGCGCGGCAACCTGCGCCCGCGAAGCCTTGAAAATCGCGGGCGCGCTCTTGTTGTCGCTGCCGCTGGCGGTCATTCTCGCAGCCAGCCCGAATCACAGGCTGGCTCCCCTGACCAAAATCTTCCGGGCTGCGGGTAAAGCCGCCGCGATGGCGGGCCGGCGCTACAACGAGTATGCCGTGGTCCATGGCGAATGAGACTTTTGCCGTAAATTTTATCGCTCCGCCCAGGGTGGAACGCACCACACTCGCTTCCATCGCTTTTTTCGGCCTGCTGCTGCTGGTCTTTGTCGGCTTCCAGCCTTTCACGCCGCCGCCGCCAGGGGTCGCCTCCGCCGCCACGTCGGGCGAAGGCGATATCAGCCGGCAGATCTGTTACCTGCTGGTGTTCGGCCTGGTCATCATCACCGCCTTGCAACGCCGCGGGCTGGGCGCGCTGCGCGCCCTGCCGCCGCTTCTACTGCTGCTTGAAATATGGTGCATGTCCAGCGCCTTGTGGGCCGATGTGCAAGGCATCGCCTTCCGCCGTGCCGTGCTGGAAGCACTGCTGAGCTTTTGCGTGCTGCTCAGCGTCGATACGCTGGGGCCTGAGCGCGCCTTTCGCTACTGGCGGATCACGCTGGCCATCATCCTGGCGGTGAACTGGATTTCCATTCCCCTGATACGCACGGCGGTGCATCTGCCCGGTGAAATCGATCCCAGCCTGGTGGGCGACTGGCGCGGGCTTTACGGACAGAAGAACGCGACCGGCGCGGTCTGCGCCATCACCGCGCTCCTGTTCCTGTTCAGCCGCAATGGAAAATACAACTGGATCGGCTGGCTGGTGACGGCGGCGGCGCTTGGCTTTCTGGTCATGACCCGCTCGAAAACCTCCATGGCACTTCTGCCGGTGGCGCTGATGGCGGGCATCGCTTATGGCGTCTCATGGCGCGATGGCCTTAGCCGCGCGGTATTTGCGGTCTTCGCGCTGCTATTGATTTTGGCTTTGGGCGCTGTCGCGCTTTCCTATTCCGATGCGATTGCGCATATTCTGGAAGATCCCACCGAATTTACCGGACGCGCTGAAATCTGGCAGGCCTATCTGGCCTATGCGCGGGACCATGCCTGGCTGGGCGCAGGCTTTGGCACCCTGACCGACACGGGCGTGCAGTCGCCGGTGCACAATTACGTCCTGTCGAGTTGGGTGGAAGCCATCGGTAACAGCCACAATGGCTACCTGCAGGTGCTGGTCACATTGGGCGGCGTGGGGCTGGCGCTGGCGATCCTGGCCCTGGTGATCGATCCCCTGGCGCGCTTCTGGCCCCTCTCCTACCACCAGCCCGCCTTGCGCGCGCTTTTGTTCGCGCTGTTTATCTTTTTCCTGTTGCACAATTTCATGGAAGCCGACCTTCTGGACCGCGACAGCCCGGTTTGGTTCTGCGTCCTGATGGTTATCGGCTCGCTGCGGAACCCTGATAAATCATTAACTTTGGCGCCGTAAGATCGGCGGTATGCCAGCCGCGCCATCGCAAGTCACCGCACCCACTTTCAGCGTGATCATCCCGGTCTATAACCGGGCCGCGGTGCTTGGCGACGCGATTGCGTCGGTTCTGGCGCAAAGCTGCCAGGATTTTGAGATTGTGGTGGCGGATGACGGCTCGTGTGACGATCCGTCTTCTGTCATCGCGCAATTTTGCGATCCGCGCATCCGCTTCCTGCGTCAGGAAAACAAGGGCGGCGGCGCGGCGCGCAATGCCGCGATAGACGCCGCCAAGGGCCGCTTTATCGCACCGCTGGATTCCGATGATGTCTTTCTGCCGCATCATCTGGAGGCAATGAAAACGCTCCTGGACGGCACCACCAACACCGCCGGTTATGCCCGCATCCTGGTGGATCGCGGCCAGGGCCGCACTTTTCTGAAACCGCCGCGCGCCATCCGCGAAGGCGAAGACATGGGAGAATATCTTCTGTGCGCGCGGGGCTTTGTGCCCACCATCACGCTCGTTGTGGCGCGTGAGTTGGCGGCACGCGTGCGCTATCACGAAAATCTGCGCGCCGCCGAGGATACCGATTTCGCCATGCGCCTGGCGCTGGCGGGCTGCAAATTTGTGATGGCCGAACGGCCCGGCGCGGTGTGGAAAGACATCGCGGACCCCACCCGCGTTTCTGCCGGCGCCGCGCTTTCACGCGCCCAGCGCTTTGACGCCTGGCTCACACAGATGAAACCGCAAATGACACAGCGCGCTTTCCTTGGCGCGCGCGGCTGGGCCTATGCCAAGATGCTGGCCCGCAACAACCGCAAATTCCAGGCGCTCAAACTTTACCTGACCGCGCTTTTCAACGGTTGTTATGGCGCGCGCCTGGCCGGCGTTGTCTTCCTGCAGATTTTCCTGGGCGCCGGACCCTATCGCCAGCTTGCTGATACCGCCATCGCCTGGCTGAATATCGGCCTGCGCGATCGCCCCACTCTGAAAAAGGCATGATCAGCCGCAGATCGCTTCTGGGCGCCGGCAGCGCTTTGTTTTCAGGCTTTTTCGCCAATCCTGTCGCCGCCCAAAACCAAAGCCTGGCCGCGCTCGCCGCTGCGCGAAATCTTGTCTATGGCGCCGCCGCAGCCAGCTACGAATTTCGCGATGCGGATTTTCCGCCACTCTTGGCGCAGCAAGCCGCGATGCTGGTGCCCGAATATGAAATGAAACGCCATGTCGTCGAGCCACAACCCGGCGCTTACGATTTTTCCGGCATCGACACGCTGATGGATTTCGCAAAAGCCCATGGCATGGCGTTTCGCGGCCATCCCTTGGTCTGGTACGCCGCCAATCCGCCCTGGCTGGAAAACGCCGTGCTGGCCGCCCGCGATGACCGGCTTTTGACCGGTTATATCGCCGCCCTGGCTGGACGCTATCGCGGCCGGATGCATTCGCTGGATGTGGTCAACGAAGCCCTGGCGCAGGATGGCAGCGGCTTTCGCCAAAGCTTCTGGCTGAAGCGGTTCGGGCCGTCTTACATCGACCTTGCTTTTCATGCGGCGCGCCAGGCCGACCCCACCGCGCTGCTGACCTACAACGACTATGGTTGCGAAACCGAAACCCCGGCCACCGCGCCCTTGCGCGCCAACTGCCTCAAACTTCTCGACGGCTTGATCGCGCGCGGCGCACCGGTCCAGGCCTTAGGGCTTCAAGGTCACCTTTCTGCCTTCGGGCCGCAGGTGGATCAAAGAAAGCTGCGCGCCTTCCTGAGCGAAATTGAAGCCCGCCGCCTTTCCATTCTGATCACCGAACTGGATGTGGACGATGAAGGCGGCCCTTCCGACCTTGCTGTCCGCGACCGGGCGGTGGCCGATGCGGCTGAGCGTTTTCTGGATGTTGTCCTGGCCAGTCCCGCCACCAAGGTCGTCCTCACCTGGGGCCTCAGTGACCGCTATGCCGATCCCCCCGATTCCTTGCGCCTGAAGATGCTGGGCTGGCGGGACCGCAAATTCCCCTATGATTCTCAGTTTCAGCCCAAGGCCTTGCGAACCGCCCTTGCCAGGGCCTTTTCCGGCCGGGGAAGGGCCTAAAGCCTTCAAAAAAGCCGGTTTTTAGGGGTCAGAGCGATATCCCGTTAACCATTCGTCAGCCAGCCCGAGGGTAATTTTAACCTTGGAGTCTCTTCAGGCTCCGGGCGCGCGTTCACGAGAAGGCTTTAAGGGTCCATGTCCCCGTACCGGTCGGCATCTACCTATCTGACCAGCTATGCGCCACCCCCGGCGCCGCCCGCCGGCTTTCAGCTTGGCGATCTGCTGCGCATTCTTTCGGCGCGCCGCGCCCTGATCACGCGCGTGACCCTGGCGGCCATCGTGCTGGCGACACTGTTCGCCTTCATGCTGCCCAACCAATATACAAGTTCGGCGGTGGTGATGTTGGACCAGCGCCGCAACAACGTCACTGATCTTTCGGCCATCCTTTCCCAGCTTCCCGCCGACCCTGCGACGCTGCAGAACCAGATCCAGATCATCACCTCGCGCGAGCTGGCGTCGGAAGTCGTCACAAAAACCCATTTGTATGACGATCCGGAATTCGCGCCGCGTCTGGTCCCTGAAGGCCCCGCCGGCCTGCTCTATTGGGATTTCTGGTTTCCCAGCGCCGATGGCGGCAACGTCACCCTGATCCATGACCGGATCGTGGCGAATTTCCTCAAGCATATTTCCGCCGAGGCGAACGGCCTTTCCACCGCCATCACCATCTATGCCACCGCCCGCACGCCGGAAAAAGCGCAGATGATCGCCGATGCGATGTCGCAGGCCTATGTTGACGATCAGGTCAACGCCAAGCGCAACGCAAATCTGGGCACCTCCGACTGGCTGGACAAACGCACTAACGACCTGGCGCAGCAGATGATGCTGGAGCAGCAGGCCGTCGAACAATACAAGGTGCAGCATGGCCTGAACGAAGGCACGCCCGGCAGCGGTTCATTGGTCGATCAGCAACTGGCGGCGATCAACAACCAGATCGTTCAGGCCCGTTCCGACCTTGCCGAAAAGCAGGCGCAGTATGACCGCGTCGGCGCGTCCGCCCAGACCGGCAACGCCGACTCTGTGAGTCAGGTGATCGCCTCGCCCCTGATCATACAGCTGCGCACCCAGCAGGCCGAGCTGATGCGCCAGGAAGCGGACCTCGCCACCAAATACGGCCCGCTGCATCCCAAGCTTCAGGCGGTGCAGGCCGAAGAGCGCGACCTGCAGGCCAAGATCGGCCAGGAATCCGGACGCATCGCCGATTCGCTGAAGAACGATGTCGAAGCCGCCAAGACGCACCTCGATTCCTTGCAGCTCAGCCTGCTGGAAACCGAGCGCCAGTCCAACGGTCAGAATCAGTCCAAGGTCGCGCTGGACGCGCTGCAATCCAATGCCGACGCCACCAAGCAGCAATATCAGGCCTTTGTCGGCCGCATGCGCGCCACCGAAGACCAGGACAGCGTCGCCACGCCCGAAAGCCGCATCATTTCTTCCGCCAATCTGCCGCTGCAACCCAGCGCGCCGCGCCGCGGCATGATCATCGCCGCCGCCCTGCCGCTGGGCATTTTGCTGGGCATCCTGGCGGCACTGCTGCAGGAACGTTTCAACTTCACCATGCCGGTGCTGATCCGGTCCACGCCGCGCCCCACCATGGTGCCGGCGCGCCCCACGCGGCCTGCCGCAAATCCCGCCGCCGCGCCGCGCCCTTCTCCCAATCCGTCACCGCGCCCCGGCGCGCCCCGCGCGCTTCCCGCCGCCTGGAACGGGCCGCCCATTCTGGCCGAACTCGCCAACGCCGAGAAAATGGGCGCCGCCGCCTATGTGGTGGATTATCCCGGCAGCCGTTATGCCGAAGCCATGTCGGCGCTGGTCAGCCAGCTCGATGCCCGTGAAGGCGGCGCCGCCGTGGTGGCCGTCACCTCTGCGCAAGGCGGCGAAAGCAAAAGCGCCGTGGCCGTTTCCATCGCCCGCGCCGCCGCCCAGATGGGCAAGAAAACCGTGCTGCTGGATTGCGATCCCGGCCAACTCGCCACCAAGGCGATGGAAACGTCTTCGCAAGCCGGCCTCTATGAAGTTCTCACCGGCTCGGTGCCGCTGTCCCAGGCGCTGGCCAAGGATTCACGCACTGGCGTTTATAATCTGGCGATGACGCGCCGCCCGCCCAAGCTTTCCACCATGTTCAATTCCGCTGCGATGGCGCGGCTGCTGGAAGTCTTGAAAGAAGGCGCCGATCTGGTGGTGATGGATTGTTCGCGCGCCGCAGCCCCTGAAGCCGGCCTTCTGGCCAAGCTGGGCGACGCCACGCTGCTGGTGACGCGCAAGGAATTGCTGGGCAAGTCAGGGCTGGCCAAATCGCTGACCGCCCTCACCGGCTCCGCGCCGCTGGCGATTATCGCGACGAAGTGACTTCGCGCCTAGCGCGAAGTCATCCCCGGCGAGGCGCGCCCAGCGCCGAGGGAAGGGGATCCAGGAAAAATCAGCGCGGCAGGTCTGAACTGCCCATCAAAAACTCGTCCACGCCGCGCGCACACTGCCGGCCTTCGCGGATCGCCCATACCACCAGCGACTGTCCGCGCCGCATGTCGCCACACGAGAACATCTTGGCGGCGCTGGTCTTGTAGTTCCCAAGCCCCGCCTTGACGTTGCCGCGCGCATCCAGCTCCACGCCCGCCTGTTCCACCAGCCCCGGCTTGCGCGGACCGACAAAGCCCATCGCCAGAAGCACCAGATCGGCCTTCAGGGTGAATTCGCTGCCCGGCACATCGACCAGATTCATCTTGCCGCCATCGCCCAGCTTCCAGTCCACCTTCACGCATTCCAGTTCGGTGATCTTTCCGTCCTTGCCAATGGCGCGTTTGGTCTGCACCGCGAAATCGCGCTCGCAGCCTTCTTCCTGGGACGAGGAAACGCGCATTTTCATCGGCCAGTCAGGCCAGACCAGCAGCTTGTTCTCGCGCGCCGGCGGCTCCGGCATGATTTCCAGCTGGGTCACCGACAAGGCGCCATGACGGTTGGACGTGCCGATGCAATCCGAACCGGTATCGCCGCCGCCGATCACCACCACATGCTTGCCCTTGGCGCTCAAGGTGCCGTTCGGCGCGGCTTTTTCTTCCGGGTCCCCGGCCACGCGCTTGTTCTGCTGGGTCAGGAAATCCATGGCGAAATGAATGCCGGCCAGATCGCGCCCTTCGATGGGAAGGTCGCGCGGCGCCTCTGCCCCGCCGGCCAAAACCACCGCGTCATAATCGGTCAGCAGCATCTTGACCGAAATACCCACGCCCACTTCCACGCCGGGGCGGAACACCACACCTTCGGCTTCCATCTGCCGGACGCGCCGGTCAATCAGGTGCTTTTCCATTTTAAAATCGGGAATACCGTAGCGCAGCAAGCCGCCGATACGGTCGCTCTTTTCAAACAGCGTGACCGAATGGCCGGCGCGCGCCAGTTGCTGGGCGCAGGCCATGCCGGCAGGGCCCGAACCCACCACCGCCACGGTCTTGCCGGTTTTCTTCGGCGCCAGCACGGGCTGGATCCAGCCTTCTTCCCAGGCGCGGTCCACGATCTGGCATTCGATGGTTTTGATGCTGACCGGATTGTCCTGGATGTTCAGGGTGCAGCTGGCCTCGCAGGGCGCGGGGCAGATGCGGCCGGTGAATTCCGGAAAATTGTTGGTGGAGTGCAGATTCTCCATCGCGGCGCGCCATTGGTCGCGATAGACCAGATTGTTCCAGTCCGGAATCTGGTTGTTGACGGGGCAGCCCTGATGACAAAAGGGAATGCCGCAATCCATGCAGCGCGCCGCCTGCTTGCCGACATCGCCATAGCTTAAGGGATGAACGAACTCGCGGTAATTCTCCAGCCGCTGCTCGACCTTGTCATAGCCGCGTTCCTGCCGTTCGATTTCCAGAAAACCTGTGACTTTGCCCATCGCCCTACTCCGCCGCCTCGGCTTTGGCGCGCGAAGCCTTCATGGCTTGCAGCGCCTTGGCATAATCGGTCGGCATCACTTTGACAAAACGGCCCAGCGTGCCGCCCCAATCGCCCAGCAAGGCGCGGGCGCGTGGGGACCCGGTATGCAGCAAATGACGCTCGATCAGAATGCGCAGCCGTTCGGCGTCAAAGCGCAACAGATCGCCCATGCCGGCATCCGCCACGCTGACCGAACGCTGGCGCGGCAGTTCCGGATCATCGCCGCCCACCGGCCCGGCCAGCTTTTCCAGCTTGACCTGGGCCAGGTTGCAGCGCTTTTCGAAATCGCCGTCCTCGTCATAAACATAAGCGACGCCGCCCGACATGCCGGCGGCGAAATTGCGCCCGGTCTTGCCCAGCACCACCACCACACCGCCAGTCATATATTCGCAGCCATGATCGCCGGTGCCTTCCACCACGGCGACAGCGCCGGAGTTGCGCACCGCGAAACGCTCGCCCGCCACACCCTGGAAATAGGCTTCACCGGCGATGGCGCCATAAAGCACCGTGTTGCCGACAATGATATTTTCGGCCGGATCGCGGCTGATATTTTCCGGCGGCTTGACGACGATGCGCCCGCCGGAGAGACCCTTGCCAACATAGTCATTGCCGTCGCCAATCAATTCCACCGCCACGCCGCGCGACAGGAAAGCGCCAAAGCTTTGCCCGGCGGTGCCGGTGAAGCGGATCTTGATGGTGTCTTCCGGCAGGCCGGCATGGCCATGGCGCCGCGCCACTTCGCCCGACAGCATGGCGCCCACGGTGCGGTCCACATTGCGAACGCTGCGTTCGAGAACCACCGGCTGGCCATGCTCGATCGACGGCATGCTGGCCTTGATCAGCTCATGGTCAATCGCCGAATCCAAAGCATGGTTCTGCGCTTCACAATTGTGAATGGCGATGCCCGGCTTGGTCTCAACCTTGTGCAGGACGCGCGAAAGATCCACGCCCTTGGCCTTCCAGTGCGAGATGGCTTTCTTCATGTCGATCTTGTCCACCCGGCCGATCATTTCGGCCATGGTGCGGAAGCCAAGCTCCGCCATGATTTCGCGCAGTTCCTCGGCGACAAAGAAGAAGTAATTGATCACATGCTCCGGCGTGCCGGTGAAGCGCTTGCGCAGCACCGGATCCTGGGTGGCGACACCCACCGGGCAGGTGTTGAGATGACATTTGCGCATCATGATGCAGCCGGACGCGATCAGCGGCGCGGTGGAAAATCCGAATTCATCCGCGCCCAGAAGCGCGCCGATGGCCACGTCGCGGCCGGTGCGAAGCCCGCCATCCACCTGCACGGCGATACGGCCGCGCAGCCCGTTCAGCACCAAGGTCTGCTGGGTTTCGGCCAGGCCGATTTCCCAGGGTCCGCCGGCATGAGTAAGCGAGGTCAGCGGCGAAGCGCCCGTACCGCCGTCATAACCGGAGATGGTCACATGGTCGGCGCGGCATTTGGCGACACCCGCCGCCACCGTGCC
>CAIXUE010000060.1 GCA_903922545.1 uncultured Alphaproteobacteria bacterium
AGAAGCGCCAGCGCCGCTGATGACGCGCCTGGCCGAAGCGCGCAAGGTTGCGCGCCATCCGCGCTTGATCGTCAGCGATATCGAGCAGAAATTGGGAACCCGTTACACGATTGACACCATCCGGGCGC
This sequence comes from uncultured Alphaproteobacteria bacterium, assembly GCA_903922545.1. The sequence continues at coordinate 129 of CAIXUE010000060.1, forward strand.
TGCAGCGCCGTTTTCCGCTGGTTCGTTTTGTGTGGTTGATGGGCAGCGACAATCTTGCGAATTTTCACCTGTGGCGGAACTGGCGGGAGATTGCGCGGCGGGTGCCACTGGTGGTGGTGCAGCGGCCCGGTAGCATCATGGCCAAGGACAATGCCGCGCCCATCCGCAGTTTCGGCCGGACCGGTGCATTAAAAGCGCCGCCCGCCATTGTGGTGCTGGACGGGGCGCGCAATCCGCAAAGCGCCACCCGGCTCAGAAGCCTTGGGCAGGGCGCGCGCCCATGCTAGACAGGGCCCATAAACGGAGGATCGTCACGCCTTGAGTCCCGCAAAAAAGGTCAAAGCCAGGAAACCGGCCGCGAAAAAACCCGCGAAGAAATCCGCCAAAAAAGCCGCAAAAAAGCCCGCGCCGAAGGCTCCGCCAAAAAAGCCGAAGAAAAATCTTTCGAAAAATCCCGCCAAGAAAGCGGCAAAAGCCGCCGCCAAACCGGCGCCGGAAACGGTTTTGCTGAAGCGCATCCGCACGTCACTGGAAGACGACAAGGCGGAAGACATTGTGACCGTGGACCTGACCGGCCGGTCATCGCTGTGCGATTCGGTGGTGATTGCCTCGGGCCGCTCCACCCGCCATGTCATGTCTATTGTCGAGCATCTGGCGCGGCGTCTGAAAGAAGAGGGCTATGGCACCTGTCCCGTCAACGGCGCGGGGCAGGGCGATTGGGTTCTGTTGGATGCAGGCGATGTGATCGTGCATGTCTTCCGTCCCGAAGTGCGCGATTATTACGACCTTGAAGGCATGTGGTCGGTTCAGTAATGCGCTTGTGGATCTTTGCGATAGGGTCCGCCCGCGGTACCTCCGAGGGTGCGCTGTGCGATGACTATCGCGACCGCGCCGTCAAGCAGGGCCGCAATATCGGTTTTACAGCCGTTCAAATTGAAGAACTTGCCGTCAGCAAGGCGCGCGACGCCAAAAGCCGCATGGCCGATGAGGCCTCGCGGCTGGCGGCGCGGTTGCCTGATGGCGCGCATGTCGTTGTGCTGGACGCCAAGGGCAAGGGCATGACGTCGGAGGATTTCTCCGACATGCTGGGGGCGCTGCGCGATGCCGGCACCCGCGACCTGGTGTTTGTGATCGGCGGGCCGGATGGCCTTGCCGCGTTACCGGGCAAGAAGCCGGGACGCAGCCTGGCGTTCGGTCCCCAGACCTGGCCGCATCTTCTGGCGCGGGCGCTGCTCAGCGAACAGATTTACCGCGCCATGACGATTTTGGCAGGTCACCCGTATCACAGGGCCTGACCGGCCTTACGGCTGCTTGCCGTCGCCGCAGATATTGGCGTGCATCAGACAATCGGTGGCGCCGGTGGCCTGGCACTGCGCCAGGGCGAGGGCACCGGCGGAATCTCGGTCATTTTCAGAGACGGCGAAAGTCTGGTTGCGTTCGCTGCTCATCACCAGCGCGCCGCACGTGCCGGCCAGGCTGACACGCACCTGGCAATCGGCGGCGCCGGCCTTGGCGCATTCCTTTTGTGCACGGTCATAAGCCTGGGCCGGATCGGTGTAGCCCCAGGAGGCGCCGAAGCCCAGCGAGCGCTGGGAGAGCGCGATGGCCCCGTAAATGCCCGGGCGCGCCTTGTGAAACCACAGCCAGCCCGTGGCCAAAGCCACCGCCAGAAGAAGCAGCAACAGGCTGCCCAGCCAGAATTTCCGACGATCGTCCACGTACATCACGCAATTCTCCTGCAAATCCGGGTGATTTCCTTCAAGCGCCATGCCAGCCAAAAACCCGGTTTTCGCGCCGGGATGGGGCGGGATAACCCTTCCTTAACCATGATAGCCGATGCTGGCGTGTCGCTTTAGGACAATCGCGTTTTTGGGATGGGACGCAAACCCGCGCATCCTCTATTCTCAAAACGCCTGATGGGACGCATTGCCCATGGAAATCAAAGGTCCTGGACGGATTGAAACGGGCGCCATCCGGCGCAAGCCCGGCGCTGCCGCGTCCAGCAGCAGCTTTGCGGTTTCCGACACCAGCGAAAGCCATGCCCATATCGTGGCCGGTCCCGGCCCCATCGCGGCGCTGGATTCCATTCTGGCCCTGCAGGATATGGGCGATCCCACTGACGGCCGCTCCAAGGGCCTGGCGCATGGCGAGCAGTTGCTGGAAATCCTGGATTCGGTGCGTGACGGGCTTCTGGCCGGCGGCATTCCCCGCGCCACCCTGAACAAGCTGGCGGTGGCGGTGACCCGCCGCCATGACGTGTTCGCCGACCCCAAGCTGCAGGATGTGCTGGACCAGATTGAGCTGCGGGCGCATGTCGAATTGGCCAAGCTGGAACAGCTGGACCAGCGCGTCGCCTGACGCGCGGTTCTTTGCGTACTGAGTGTGTCGCTCAGTCCGCAAAATCCCTCGCACGTCGCTGAAAATAAGGGTTGTTCACCCCATGGTAACCGCGAATTGGCATCGTCTTCGGGCTTTGCCGGGCGGGTTTTGACATGACGTCCCTTGACGCCGATTTCGTCGCCACTGCTTCCGCAAAAAAAGCGTGGCTGCGCGCCACTGATGTGCCGCCTGTGGCCCTTGTGTTCGGGCTGGCGGCACTGGCGCTGATCTGGAATTTGAAGGCGGGTTTGATCTTCGCCATGCCACTGGGCCTGATTGTGGCGGGACCCTTTGTCTGTTTTGCGCTTTCGGCTTTTTACACGCTCAAGCGGCCGGAGCCGAAGATTGCGCAGACGGCGCTCTATGCCGGATTGTGGCTGTTTTATCCAGCCTTTGGTGTGGAGCTGAGCTATCTGCTGACGCGGCTGGATTTTCCGCTGCGCGATGCCTGGCTGTTACATGTGGATCAGGCGTTGGGCTTTGACTGGATGGGTTGGGCGCGCTTTGTGCTGGCGCATCCGCTGGTCAAGTTCATCACCGACACGGCCTATTCCAGCAGCTTCATCCAGCCGCTGGCGGCGATTGTGATCCTGGCCTTCAGCGGCCCCAGGAATCGCAATGGCGAATTTCTCACCTCGGTGATGATCGGGCTGGGGCTGAGCATGATCTTCTATGGCTTGATGCCCAATGCGGGGCCGGCGGCGCAATTTCATGTGCCGGCGGAACAGAGCCGCATCATCGGCCTGCTGCGCAGCGGCTTTGCCGGGCCTTACAATTATACCGGGATTATTTCCTTCCCCTCCTTCCACACTGTGATGGCGATCCTGTTCACCCTGGGTCAGCGCGGCAACCGGTTCTGGTTCGCCGGTTTTGGGGTCTTGAACCTTCTGATGCTGGGCGGGGTGCCGTTCCAGGGCGATCATTATCTGACCGACATGATCGCGGGTATGGGCATCGCAACCCTGTCGTTCTTTGCGGCGCGTCGGATTTACCGGGCAGCCTGAAACAAAAAAGGCGGCCGAGGCCGCCCTTTTTTAGACTTCCATCAGCATGCGCTGCGGGTCTTCCAGATTTTCCTTCACCCGCACCAGGAAGGTGACGGCCTCGCGGCCATCCACGATGCGGTGGTCGTAGGACAGCGCCAGATACATCATGGGGCGGATTTCGATCTTGTCGCCAATCGCCATAGGGCGGGGCTGGATCTTGTGCATGCCCAGAATGCCCGATTGCGGGGCGTTGAGGATGGGCGTGGACATCAGCGAGCCGAACACCCCGCCATTGGTGATGGAGAAAGTGCCGCCCTGCAATTCTTCCAGCTTCAGCTTGTTGTCGCGGGCGCGGGCGCCAAAATCGGCGATGGCTTTTTCGATACCGGCCAGGGAAAGATTGTCCGCATCGCGCACCACCGGCACGACTAGGCCACGCTCGGTCGAAACCGCAATGCCGATATCGTAGTAATTCTTGTAGATGATGTTGTCGCCTTCGATCTCGGCATTGATGTTGGGCAGCTCTTTCAGGGCCGCGACCACGGCCTTGGCGAAAAAGCCCATAAAGCCCAGCTTGACGCCATGCCTCTTTTCGAACGCGTCCTTGTAATGCGCGCGCGCGCCCATCACCGCCGTCATGTCCACTTCGTTGAAGGTGGTAAGCTGGGCGGCGGTGTTCTGGGATTCTTTCAGGCGCAGGGCCACGGTTTTGCGCAGGCGCGTCATCGGCACCACCTCTTCGCGGGCCGCATTGTGGCGCGGGCCTGACGGAGCGGTGGGGACAGAGGCAGGCTTGCTGGCGCGCGCTTCCAGCGCCCCCAGCATGTCGCCCTTGGTGACGCGGCCATCCTTGCCGGTGCCGGCAACAGATGCGGGGGAGACGCCGGATTCCTCGGCAATGCGGCGGGCCGACGGCATGACCGGAATATCGGAAGCTTTGGCCGGCGCGGGTGCAGGAGCGGCCGGTTTCGGCGCTTCAGCTTTGGGGGCTTCGGCCTTGGCGGCAGCAGCCGGCTTGGGCGCAGACGCGGCGCCAGATTTGCCTTCGGCGATGGCGCCCAGAAGCGCGCCCACCTGCACCGTGTCGCCGGCTTTCACTGAGATCGATTCAATCGCACCATCGGCGGGGGCGGGGACTTCCACCGTCACCTTGTCGGTTTCCAGTTCCAGCAGAGGTTCGTCGCGCTTGACCGCATCGCCCTCTTTCTTGAACCAGCGCGCCACCGTGGCTTCGGTGACAGATTCCCCCATTGCGGGGACTTTGATTTCGACGGTCATGATGATTTCGGCGTGTGAGCGCCGCCTGTCTTAGAGAGAAAGGGCTTCGTTGAGGAAGGCGGCCAGTTCAGCCAGATGCTGCTTCATCAGGCCCGCCGCAGTGGAGGCATATTCGGGCCGGCCCGCATAACGGGGAACGGCCTTTCCGCCCAGGCGGGCGATGGTTTCTTCAATGCGCGGCTTGACGAAATTCCAGGCGCCCTGGTTTTTGGGTTCTTCCTGGCACCAGACCAGTTCGGCCTTGGGAAAGCGGTTCAGTTCCTGGGCCAGCACATTTTCCGGGAAAGGATAAAGCTGTTCCAGACGCAGGATCTGGATGCGGCTTTCATTGCGTTTTTCGCGCTCTTCCATCAGGTCGAAATAGACCTTGCCGGAGCACAGAACCACGCGCTGGATTTTGTCATCGGGCACAAGCGTAACCGTGGTGGCGCCGGGCACAACTTCCGCCTGGTCGCGCAGCACGCGATGGAAGCTGTTGGTCGGACCCATATCGGACAGGAAGGAGACGCACTTCTTGTGACGCAGCAGCGATTTTGGCGCCATCACGATGAGGGGCTTGCGGAATGAGCGGTGCATCTGGCGGCGCAGCAGATGGAAATAATTGGCCGGGGTGGTGGGCACCACGACCTGCATATTGTCCTGGGCGCACATTTGCAGATAACGCTCAAGGCGCGCTGACGAATGTTCCGGGCCCTGGCCTTCATAGCCATGCGGCAACAGCATCACCAATCCCGACATGCGCAGCCATTTCATTTCGCCTGACGAGATGAACTGATCAACCACCACTTGGGCGCCATTGGCGAAATCGCCGAACTGGGCTTCCCACAGCACCAGGGATTTGGGATCGGCGGTGGTATAGCCATACTCAAAGCCCAGCACCGCTTCTTCCGACAAAAGCGTGTCGATGACTTCGAATTCGCCCTGGCCGTCCTTGATATGGTTGAGCGGGTAGTAACGCTCTTCGGATTCCTGGTCGATGAAGGCG
>CAIXUE010000061.1 GCA_903922545.1 uncultured Alphaproteobacteria bacterium
CGGCCGGCATGAAAACGCTGCCGGCATGGTCTACCGCCTGGCAGAAGGGGCAATCCAGTGGCGTGTCGCGCAAAGGCGCTTTGCCATGGCCCACCGTCTTGGTGATGCCGGCGGGCGCCGCGTCATGGATATGGGTTTGCGTCACATAGGACTGAATGGTGAAAGCAAGCAGCACCAGGGCGGCGATCAAACGCCAGCCTGTAATCCCAGCCTTTTTCCCTGCGGTCCTTGTCATGCGTCCGCTGTTGGTTGTGCGCGGCGGACTTTAGTGCATATCGGCAGGGCGCGCTACCCGCGGCGCGTTCATGAAAAAACCGCAGGCAGGGCGGGCACTTGGGTTGCCGGCCCCCGCAGCGCGTTAAAGCAAAAAGCCGCGCGCCTTGCGGCGCGCGGCTTCAAGACGCAAATCTCGCGTCCTGGCCTTAATCTTAAGTGGAAGTCGCCGCGCCCGCGGTGCTGACCGGGCCGGTTGCGTTCTTCTGGCCGGTGGACAGGCCGAACGCGACCAGACCGGCAACGCCGACGCCGACCCAGGCGAGCGTGGGCAGGCTGATGTCCTGCGCCTGCTGCACGCCAGCGGGCTTGCCCGGCGCAAGCGTGACATTCGCCGTTTCAGCGGCGAAAAGATTTGTGGCAACAAGCGAGGCCGCCATCGTCGTGGCAATCAGAATACGCTTCATGTCTTATTTCCCCCTGGTTTCTATAACTACAGCCAACATGGCTGGAGGTTTGCGACGCCCCCTGGCCCTGCCACAGCTTGCTTCAAGCCATTGTCACCGGCAACTAACCAAAGCGCAATGTGATAGTCCAGACCCCGAAAACATGAAAATTGGCATTTTGCCTGAATGTGCAGTGCAACATAAAAGCCTGAACGGTTCGATTTTGGGCTGCTTCCGGCCTCTTCCAGGGCCGCTGCAACGCCTTTGGGGCCGTTTTTCACGCCGGTTTGCTATGACATTTTGCATCAAAGGCTTACGGAACCGGCCATGACGTCCTCTCCATCGCAGTCCGCACAGGGGCTTTTGCGCGCCGGCCGATTCGGCGAAGCTCTGGCCGAATTCGACCGCGTGCTTGCCGCCCGCCCAGGCGATGCCGAGGCTTTTTTCGGCCGCGCCACGGCCCTGAAAATGATGGGCAGGCTTGAAGAGGCGCGGGCCGGCTATGACGCGGTACTGGCGAAAATGCCCACCGCGCCCGGCGCGCTCAACAATCGCGGCGAGGTTTTGAATGCGCTCGAGCTTTGCGAACAGGCGATGGGTGATTTCGAACAGGCGCTGGCCATCCGGCCCGACTATCCGCCCGCGCTTCTGGGTTTGGGTATCGCCTTGCAGCGTCTCAACCGCCACGCAGAAGCGCTCAAACTGTTCGACCGTGCGCTGGTGTTCTGGCCCGACAGCGATGACGCCATCTTTCACCGCGCTCTGACTTTCGCCGCCCTGGGCGATCCGCAAGGCGCCATCCAGAATTATGACGCGGTGATCCAGCTGAATCCCGCTTCGCTTGCCGCGATTGCCAACCGCGCCACGCTTCTGTTCGGGCTCAAACGCTTTGCCGAGGCGCGGGCCGGCTTTGAACAGTTGGAACAGGCGGCGCCTGCGCTTGGTTTCAAGGGCCGGGCCATGGTGGCGCTGCATGCCTGTGACTGGAGCCAAAGGGGCCAATTGCAGGCCGGCATCGCCCGCGCGCTCATCGAAAGCAAAGGCGCGCCCGGCATGCTTTTTGGCTATAGCGACGATCCGGGCGAAATGCTGGCGGTGGCCAAAAGTGCGGCTGCTCCTGCTTCAGGCCCGCTGTGGCGGCACAAGCCTTTTTCCGGGCCGAAGATAAAGCTGGCCTATGTCTCCGCCAATTTTTATTCCCATCCCATGCCGCGCCTGCTGGCGGGATTGTTCGAGCGGCATGACCGCACGCGCTTCGAAGTCATTGCCATCTCCTTTTCGCCGGATGACAAAAGCGCGATGCAGGCGCGGCTGCATGGGGCCTTCGATCATTTCGTGGATGTGACCAGGCTGGGTGAGGCTGAGATCGCCCGCATGATCGCGGATATGCAAATTGATATCGCAGTCGATCTGATGGGTTACACCGAAGGGGCGCGGCTTGGCATTTTTGCAGGGCGGCCAGCCCCGGTGCAGGTGGACTATATGGGTTATCCCGGCACCATGGGCGCCGATTTCTACGATTACATCATCGCTGACGCCATTGTGGTGCCGGCCGCGCAAAAAGAGTTCTTCAGCGAAAAAATCGTGACATTGCCCGATACCTATTGGGGCACGGATGACCGGCGGCCCGATCCGGCGCCGCCGCCCAGCCGCCGCGATGCCGGATTGCCGCAAACCGGTTTTGTTTTTTGCTGTTTCAACAACAATTGGAAAATCACGCCTGAATTCTTCGATATCTGGATGCGGCTGATGCAGGCCGTGCCCGGTTCGGTGCTATGGCTTCTGGAAGACAATGCCACTGCGGCGGAAAATTTGCGTCAAGAGGCTTTGGCGCGCGGCGTGGCGCCGGACCGATTGATCTTCGCGCCCCGTGCTTCGCCCGAACAGCATCTCGTCCGCCATCAATTGGCCGACCTGTTTCTGGATACGCTGCCTTACAACGCCCATACCACCGCCAGCGACGCGCTCTGGGTGGGTGTGCCGCTGGTGACGGTGATGGGCCGGTCTTTCCAGGCGCGGGTGGCGGCCAGCATCCTGACAGCCATGGGCCTTCCCGAACTGATTGCGGAAAATCTGGAAGATTATGAAAAGCTGGCGCTGGCGCTGGCCGCCGATCCTAAGCGGCTGGCGGCACTGAAACGCAAGATTCAAGCGAACCGCAGAACCACGCCGCTGTTCGACACGGCCCGCTTCACCCGCAATCTGGAAGCGGCCTACAAAAAAATGAGTGAGGATTTTCGAAAAGACTAAAGGTTTTCCGGTTTGGGGCCGCCGGTCGCCCAGTCCAGCAATTCGGCGGTATGGATCATCCGCGCCCCGCCTTGAGCAAGATGCTGCATGCAGCCGATATTGCCCGCCGCCACGATCGGCGCACCGGTGGCCGCGATATTGGCCAGCTTGCGGTCGCGCAACTGGGCCGACAATTCCGGCTGCAGCATGGAATAGGTCCCTGCCGAACCGCAGCAGATATGGCCTTCGGCAATTTCCCGCACATCAAAACCCATCGCCGCCAAAAGAGTGCGCGGTTCCTGGTTGATTTTCTGGCCATGCTGCAGCGAACAGGCGGAATGATAGGCCACCGGCTGTCCCGCCGGGATCACCGGCGCCTTCAGTTCCAAACCGGCCAGAATTTCGGTGGCGTCTTTGGCCAGCGCGGAAATCCGCGCCGCCCGCGCCGCCCACTCAGGATCGTCCCGCAGCATAAAGCCATAATCCTTGACCACCGTGCCGCAGCCCGAGGCAGAAACGGCAATCGCGTCCAATTCGCCAAGCTGTTCCCAAGCGGCGATGTTGGCCTTGATCTGCGCTTTGGCGGTGGTGTCATCGCCCAGATGATGCGCCATCGCGCCGCAACAGGCCTGGCCTTGCGCAACTACAACCTCCACGCCATGCCGGTTCAAAAGCCGCACCAGCGCTTCATCAATGTTGGGCGCCAGCACCGGCTGCACGCAGCCCGACAAAAGCGCGACGCGTTTGCGCCGGGGCGAAACGGCGGCGAAAGTTCCTGGATGGCTGGCCGGGCCAGCAACAGGCAGGGCGGTGGGCGCCTGTTGCACCATCGCTTTCAATTGTTTGGGCAGCAGAAAAGCGAAGGGTTTGGCAATCCAGGCCAGCCTGACCGACGCGCGGAACAAGCCGCGATTGGTCAGCACCTTGATCAGCAGGGCGCGCATCAACCGTTCATGCCAGGGCCTTGCTTTATGTTCCTCGATATAGGCGCGGGCGTGGTCGAACAGATGCATGTAATTCACGCCGGATGGGCAATGGCTCATGCAGGAAAAACAGGAAAGGCAACGGTCCAGGTGCAGCACCGTGGTGGGCGGCGGCGGCAACTGCTTTTCCAGCATCTCCTTGATCAGGTAGATGCGGCCGCGCGGCGAATCCAGTTCATCGCCCAGCACCAGATAGGTGGGGCAGGTGGCGGTGCAGAAGCCGCAATGCACGCAGGCGCGCAGTTGGGTGTTGGCGTCGGCGGTATCGGAATCGGCAAGTTGCTGCGGGCTGAAATGGGTCTGCATGGCTGGGCTGGGCATTAACATGATGGGCGCGGAACGGCAATTGCGGCTGACTGGCGCAAAAAGCCTGTTCTATAGTCCCCATGCTTCGGGAGGATTTCATGTCCAAGGATGTTCTGGTGGTTGTCGGCAGCGTGCGAAAAGATTCGCTTAATCTGAAACTTGCCCATGCCCTGTCGGCGCTGGCGCCGGCCTCACTTTCTTTGGAGATCGCCCCCATCGGCGGCTTGCCGCTGTACAATCCGGATCTGGACGAAACCCCAAAGCCCGAATGGGTTTCCTTCAAGGCGCGGGTGGCGCGGGCCAATGCCATTTTGTTTGTCACGCCAGAACACAACCGCTCGGTTCCCGCCGCGCTCAAAAATGCGCTGGATCTGGCGTCACGGCCTTATGGTCAAAATGCCTGGAATGGAAAACCGGCAGCGATTGTGTCTGCTGTGCCGGGCGCCATGGGCGGCTTTGGCGCCAATCATCATCTGCGCCAGATGCTGGTGTTCCTGAATGTTCCCGCCATGGCGCAGCCCGAAGCCTATATCGGCCAGGCCGACAAGCTGTTCGGCGCGGATGGCAAGCTTGCCAATGAAGCGACGGAGAAATTCCTGAAAAACTTCCTGGACGCTTTTGAAAAATGGATCGCGGCCAACACCAAATAACGATGTTCAGGACGGCGCTGGCGTGACCAGTCCGCGATTGGGCACTTCAAAGCGGTAGATTTTCAGCGCCAGCCACCCCTTGGGTTCAAAGCACAGCGCGGCGGTTCCATCGGCGCTGGGCTTGCCTTGAATCACGGCCGGCAGATCGCACACCACGGTGGGGCCGCCCGCCACGGCATAGCCGACGAAATTATAGCCATGTCCGTCCATGCAGGCCAAAATGGATTTGAACGGCTGGCCATCGCCGGTGTGGGCGGCGGACGCTTCGCAATCGGCAAGCTGCTTTCGCTGGTCGGAATAACAGCCGGCCAGCAAAAGCGGCAACGCAAGAATAAGAAGAAGCTGCAGCCGGGCCATGTCTCGCCTTTCTTGAACTGGCGAAACTAGCAGAAATGCCCGGTGCGGCGAAGTCCTTGCCTGCTACTTCTTGTTTTTCTTCTTTGGCACTTTCTTACCCTCGGCACGTGCTTCCGACAGGCCGATAGCGATGGCCTGTTTGCGGCTTTTGACTTTGCCGCCTTTGCCGCCAGGGCCACTCTTCAGCGTGCCCTTTTTGCGTTCGTGCAGCGCCTTCTTGACCTTCTTGGACGCTGCCTTGGAATATTTGCGCGCCATGGAGCCTCCGTCAGAGCCGTCCGGCGACGATCAGGACAATCAGAATGACCAGCAAAAGGCCGGCGCCGCCACTGGGGCCATAACCCCAGCCTGCGCTGTACGGCCAAAGCGGCACGGAGCCCAAAAGAGCCAGGATCAGAATAATAAGAAGAATGGTTCGCAGCATGGAGGTTTCCTCTCTCTATCTGGGAACAAAC
>CAIXUE010000062.1 GCA_903922545.1 uncultured Alphaproteobacteria bacterium
CAGCACGGTCTTGATCGCTTCCAGCAATTCCTCGGGCGCCGCGTTCTTGCTGACATAGCCGCGCGCGCCGGCCTGCATGGCCCGGGCGGCATAGACCGCTTCGGTGTGCAGCGAAAAGACCAGCACCTTGATCTGCGGCGCCGCGGCCAGGATCCGGCGCAGCAATTCCAGGCCGCCCAGCCCGGGCAGGTTCAGGTCCAAAATCAAAAGGTCGAAATTTTCCGACGCCAGTATCGCCAGCGCCGCTTCACCGGTCGCGCTTTCGGTCAGGATTGCGCCGTCCAGCCCCGCCAGCAATTTGCGGATGCCCGAACGGACGATGGCGTGATCTTCGACAAGATGAATGGTGGTCATGCGTCAGCCATCTCCCGCGTCCTGGCATTTGGCAAAAGTGCGCATATCCGCACACCATGCCCGGCCTGCTCGACGCGGAACTGGCCGGACAGCGCGCGCACCCGTTCCGCCATGCCTTTCAGGCCCATACCGTCCTCGCCAGTGCCTTCGGAAAAACCCACGCCGTCATCTTCCACACTCAAGACCGCCTGATCCTTGTCCTGAACAAGTTCGATGCGTACCGCGCGCGGATGGCCGTGGCGCACCGCATTGCTCATGCTTTCCTGCACGATGCGATAAACGGCTTCTTCACCGCGCCGGTCCAGCGCCACGCCCGCGCCGATGCGGCGCTCGAACCGGATTTCGGGATGGCGGCTTTTCCAGAAGGCGATCAGGTCATCAATCGCAACCTCAAGACCGAAATCCAGTTCGCTCACCGGCTTCAGCTGGCGCAAAATGTTTTTCACATGGCGCTGGATGTGCAGCGCCGCCTGGCGGATGGCGCCGGCGCGCTCGCGCAATGCCTCGTTGCCGGATTTCGCCACCGCATCGGCATCCACCTGGATCGCGAACAGATAAGGCCCCACTTCATCATGCAGGTCGCGCGCAATCTGCGCGCGTTCTTCATCCTGCAAGGTCAGGATCTGTTGCTCCAGCCGCTGGTTGCTGCGGCGGTAATCCGCCAGCCGCGCCGCCATGTGATTGAAGCCCTTGGCCAGCGCGCCCAGTTCGGGCGGGCCTTCCTCGCCCAGCCGCGCTTCGTAGTCACCGTCGGAAATGGTGCGAAGCCCGCTCTGGAAATGGCGGAAGAAAAGCAGCGAACGGTCGATGATCAGCCAGACGCACAAAAGAATGATGGCCGAGAACAGCGCCATGGCGGCAAAACCATCGCGCGCCAATTGCCAGATCTCACCAGTCTCGTTCGCGGCATCGCTTTTCAGCAAAAGAATGCAGGGAAATCCCTCCAGCGGGATCGCGATTTTTTCCGTCAATACCGGCGGCGCGATCAGGGCGGCGAACCAGGCCGGCGCCTGCTGGCTGACCGGCGCGAGTTTGGAAGCGACGATTTCCTGATTGGTCTCATTCAGCAGCGAAGCGCGCACATGGCGCTGGCCGTCAAACCCCGCAATGACTTTGCGCATGGTGACGGTGTGCTGCACATCGCCGATCAGTGTGTCGCGCACTTCATCGCGCGCGCCCTGGAATGCGGTGCCCACTTCATCGCGCACCGCCGCGCGCGCCGACAGCATCAACGCCGCGCCGCCCAGCAACAGGGCCAGCAGCAGCGAGGCGGCAATCGACAGGATCAGGCGCAGCTTGAGCGACATGCCCGAGCAGATTATCGCCAAAACCCGGCGGAGTCTTGCGGATCAGATTTTCATTTCCAGGGTGCAGACCACGCCCTGAACGCGGAATTCAAAGCAGGACCGGCCCCGCTCCTGCTGCACCGCCCGCTCGATCAGGGTCGAACCAAAGCCCTTGTGGCCGGACGGGCTCACGGGCGGGCCGCCTTCTTCGCGCCATTCCAGCTTCAGGCTGCGCCCGCCTTCCGGCGATGGCGCGATGCGCCAGCTCAGATTGACCGTGCCGTCCGCATTGGAAAGCGCGCCATATTTCACCGCGTTGGTGGCCAGCTCATGCATGGTCATCGCCAGCAGCAGCGCCTGGTTGGCGCTCAGAATGGCGTCATTGCCCGACACCGTGAAACGCTCGCGGCGGTTTTCGCGGAACGGCGCCAGCGAACGCTGGATCATGTCCAGCATCGAAACCTGGTCCCAGCTTTGCTGGGTCAGAAGATCATGCGCTTCCGACAAGGCGCGCAGCCGCCCGGCAAAAGAATCCCGTTCCGATTTGGGGCCCAGCCGGAAGGTCTGCGCCGCGATGGCCAGAACCGTGCCCAGCGTGATTTTCACCCGGTGCTTGATTTCATGCAGCAGCAATTCCTTGCCCTGCTCGGCGCGCTTTTTGTCGGTGATGTCGCGCGCGATTTTGGAAGCGCCGATGATCTGGCCCAGCGCATTTTTCATGGGCGAAATGGTGAGGGAAAGATCGACCAGCGAGCCGTCCTTGCGCTGGCGCACTGTGTCGAAATGCTCGACCCGCTCGCCGCGCTTGATGCGTTCGATGATGCCGGGCTCTTCATCCAGCCGGTCTTCCGGAATCAGAAGTGAAACATGACGGCCCACCGCTTCCTCGGCAGGGTAGCCGAACACGCGCTCCGCGCCCTTGTTCCAGGTCTGGATGATGCCATCGAGTGTCTTGGAGATGATGGCGTCTTCGGAAGATTCCACAATCGCCCAATATTGCGCCTTGGTGCGATCGGCATGACGCTCGCTGGCGTCCTGCAGGACATGCATGCCGCCGGTGATTTCGCCCTTGGCATTTTTCAATGCGGTGGAATGGATGGAAAAATAAAGCGGGCTGCCATAAGCCCGCTCCAGAACGGCGGCTTCGTCCCGCGCGGGCTTGCCGCTCCGCAAGGTCTTCGCCATGGGCGAATCGGCATAAGCCAGCGGTGTCCCGTCCAGCCGGTTGAGTCTGAAATCGCCAACCCACATCTCGCCCGGCTCGGGCGCGCGGCCCCAAATCTCCATGGCCGCCTCGTTGAAGGCGGTGATCCGGCCCGCGGCATCGCTGATATAGGCGGCAAAGGGCAGGGCGCGCAGGATTTCGTCACTGGCCGGGGTGTCACAAATCTCGTCATTGGCGGCCAGGTGCAGCGACATTCAAAGTTCCTCCACATGCCAGGGTGCGAAAACGCGCATTGGGCTTGCCAGCCTGCGCCAGCGGCGGCAGACTTGGGGTAATCTTGATTTGACAATGGCTTAGAGGGTGACAGTTGACGCAACCCCTGAAGTTTTTGCCCCGGTTAGCTGACGGTGTAACGCGAAGATTCCATGAAAGTTCCCCATTTGCCGAATGCCTTTAGCCCCGGAACGAAATGTCTCGCGACCTGTTCGCACCTGACACAAGGAAGGGCCGTGATTTATGCCCTCTGAAATAACCGGACTGGTTGTCGAAGATGAAGGCCTGCTCCGGCTTGAGCTGGCCGAAGAGCTGGGCGCTGCCGGCTGGCGGGTCGCGGAAGCGGCCAGCGGTGAAGAAGCCTTGCGTCTGCTGGACCAGGTCAAGGCGGGCGGCCAGGCGGTCGATTTCCTGGTCACCGATATCCGCCTGGGCGGCCCGATTGATGGCTGGCAGGTGGCCGAAAGCTTCCGCCAGGCCCTGCCCAACCTGCCGGTGATTTATGTCTCCGCCAATCCGATCATGGAAAACCGCAAAGTGCCCGGCAGCCTGTTTCTCTCCAAGCCGGTTGACGTGGACAGTCTCATCGCGCTTTGCCGCAAGCTGCTGGCGGATCGCCGCTGAATGCAGCTCGCCTCCGTCCTTGTGCTGGCGGGCCTGGCGCTGACCGCCAGCGCCAACGCCGATACCTTTCAGGAATGCACCACGTGTCCGCAGATGGTCGCGATCCCGGCGGGAAAATTCCTGATGGGCAGCCCGGCGCATGAACCGGGGCGTTTTGATTCCGAAGGCCCCCAGCATGTGGTGACGCTGAAGGCCTTCGCGCTGGGCAAATTCGATGTCACCAGCGACGAATTTCTCGCCTTCCTGCGCGCCAGCCGCTACCAGCCCAAACCCTGCAATCCGATCCTGAATCTGGGCTGGAAAGTCGAAGGCCGCGATCTGGCCTATCCGCCGTCACAGGATGAACCGCCGCGCTGGCCGGCGGTGTGCCTCTCGTGGCAGGACGCGCAGGCCTATGTCGCCTGGCTCAACATTCAGGTGAAAGCGGCCCATCCCGTGCTGGCCAATCGCGCGGGGCCCTATCGTCTGCCCAGTGAATCGGAATGGGAATATGCCGCCCGCGCCGGCACCAACACCTCGCGCTGGTGGGGTGACGACATCGGCAAGGCGAACGCCAATTGCAATGGCTGCGGCAGCGAATGGGACAATCATGTCCTGTCGCCGGTCGATGCTTTTGCCCCCAATCCCTTCGGGCTTTTGGGCATGCTGGGCAATGCCTGGCAATGGACGGGTGATTGCTGGCATCCCGATTATATCGGCGCCCCCGCCGATGGCAGCGCGTGGACGCAAGCCAACTGCGCCAAACACGTTTTGCGCGGCGGCGCCTGGAACAATGTGCCGATCTTCATCCGCTCCGCTTCAAGAAATGGAGCGGCATACGACGCGACAGACTTTGATTATTCCAGCCTCTCAAGCTTCCGCGTCGCCCGCGACCTACCTTGATTTAACCCCCTCTGCTTTCGCTGGCCCGAGGGCCAGCTACAGCATCTCCCCCTTCTATGCGCTTCGCGCAGAAGGGGGAGGAGGGCCTGTGCAAGCCTTGCTAGTGCAGGACAGCACGTGGATCCAAAGTGATGGCGATATCCATCACCGCATCATATTTACCCGGCGGCAGCGCGATGGGTGACGCCAAAATCGCCGCATTGCGCGCGCTCAGCGCCAAGCCGTGAAACAGCTTGTCGTGATTGAAGCGGTCCTGGTCCACGATCTCGATATTCGAAATCACGCCCGCCCGCGTCATCTTCAACCGTATCGCCACCGGCGTGCCGCGCGCCGCATCGCTGTCCAGCGCCGGCCACCAGCGCCGCAAAATCTGCGCCCGCACAAAATCGGCCAGGGCATAACCGCCGCCCGTGCCGTTGCCGCCGCTGGTGCCGTCATTGTCGGCGGCGGGCAGGGTGCTGGCGGCACTCGTAAGGTTCGCCATGCTGGCGATGCGCGCTTCCAGCGCGTCAGGCGGCGGCGCCACCGCCTTGGGCGTCTCGCCCACCGCTTTGGGCGCGCGCGCCTCGCGTGGGCGCGCCACCTCAGGCGCGCCGCCCGCCGGTCCCGGCGTGACCACCGGCAGCTGCACCAGATCCACCAGCATGGCTTTCAGTGGCGGGGCGGTCAGCACCGCCGGATGGCTCAGCGACCACAACAGCCACAGCGCCAGCAAAGCCCCATGCAGCAGCAGCGAGGCGCCGAATCCAGCGCCGCTCTTCTGCCATCTCTGGTTCCAGGCATGGACCATCGCCGCCATTAAAGCCCGCTCCGGCCGGGCTGGCAAAGCTGCAAGAATTTAATGGAAAACAGCCTCAGGCTTGCGATGCGGAGGCCAGAGGGGGTACTCAAAGACCTATGAAGATTCATCTGCACAAGGGCGACCTGCCCAATGGTCTTGATCTGGGCAAACTGGTCGCGATCGACACCGAAACCCTGGGCCTAAATCCCAACCGCGACCGGCTGTGCCTGGCGCAATTGTCGGCCGGCGACGATGTCTGCCATGCGGTGCAGTTCGCGCCCGGCGGTTACGCCGCGCCCAATCTCAAAAAACTGCTGGCCGATCCGTCGGTCACCAAACTGTTTCACTTCGCCCGGTTCGACGTCGCCATGTTCCGCAAATATCTGGGCGTGAATTGCCAGCCGGTCTATTGCACCAAGATTGTCTCCAAGCTGGTGCGCACTTACACCGACCGCCATGGCCTGAAAGATCTGGTGCGCGAACTTTTGAATGTCGATCTTTCAAAGGAGCAGCAAAGCTCCGACTGGGGCGCCGCCGATCTCAGCGAAAAACAGCTGGCCTATGCCGCCAATGACGTCGCCTATCTGCACCAGCTCAAAACCGTGCTGGACGGCATGCTGGCGCGCGAAGGCCGCACGCATCTGGCCAAGGCCTGTTTTGATTTTCTCCCCACCCGCGCAGAATTAGACCTCGAAGGCTGGGAAGAGACAGATATTTTCGCGCATTAAATTCTCCGCTGAGGGAGTCTTCAGCGCGCTTGAGTTGATGACGCCGTGTTCATCCAATTTATCGCGTAGCCAAGCTGAAAATCAGCACTGCTCTGCTCTTCCACGTCTGGGTAAATGATTTGGCCGGATGCCGAAGTTGTTCCGGTTTCTTGCTCCAGGTGTTTTGGTAACGTCTCTTCCCGATCAAAACGGCTATGGCTCTCTGCCGCGGGCTTTTGTGAAACAAGAATATCCGGGGCGATCCCGGAGATCTGAATGGGGTGTCCGAGCGGAGTGTAGAAGCTGGCGGTTGTAAGGCGCAGCGCGCCGTTTCCACTAGATAGCGGAATGATGGTCTGCACCGTACCATCGCCAAAAGACTTCATGCCCAGAATTGTTGCGCGCTTATTGTCTTGCAGTGCGCCGGCAACGATCTCTGTTCCTGCCGCAGACCCTTCGTTTATCAGCACCAACAGGGGCTTTCCGTCGGTGATGTCCCCCGATCGGGCGCTGTAGGTCTGATTGTCTTCAGCGCTGCGCCCGCGCAAAGAAACGATTTGGCCGGCATTGAGAAATTCGTCGCTAATCTGAATGGCCTGATTTAACTGACCGCCCGGACAATTTCGCAAGTCGACTATGTACCCTTTCAGATCCGACCCAATTTCTTGCTTAAGCCGCGAAATGGCCGACGCGAGATGCTGATCGGTTGCGCCCTGGAATGCTGAAATGCGAATATAGCCAATATTGCCTTTGCGTTCTGCGGTCACGTCTTCCAATGTCACAACCGCCCGCGTAAGGGTGAAGTCGATTTGATTGTCTCCCCGTTGCACGGTCAAAATAATTTGCGATTTTTCGGGGCCGCGAAGCGCTTCAATCACAGCGTCGAGCGGCATGTCGCGCGCGTTTTTGCCATCAATGGCAAGAATTCGGTCGCCAGGTTCAATTCCGGCGATTGCGGCTGGTGAACCAGCTATTGGCGTGATTACCGTGGTCAGCCCAAATTGACTGGTCAGCGACAGGCCTACGCCCGCGCCGCCCGCCGTAAAAGATTGAGCGGCTGCATATTCCTTCGCGTTCATGTAGCGGGAATGAGGGTCAAGCCCTTGCAACATGCTATGCAGAGCTAAGTCTATGAGGTCTGCAACAGTTCGCTCCTGTATGTAACGTGTCTGAACATTTTCGATAACTTGCGAAAATGTATCGAACCCTTTGACCGTATCGGGCGTGATTGCGGCGGCTGCGCCAAATGCAAAACTGCATGAGATGCCGACTAAGGCGCCCGCTAAAAATTGTTTCATTTCCATCTCCCCGAACAGCGCATGCCCCTGCATTCATTCGCGTCAGGCCATGTCGGGGCAAGCCATATTCGGCAGAATTTGAAGGCTTGTTGCTCGCGAGTTTGCTCAATCTTGCCAGAATTACATTCGCGAAAATGCTGCACCGCACCTTGAACCAGGCGTCCCAATCGTCCAGACTTGGCACGAATTTCGCGTCTGGTGTGTCCCCATCAGGCGGGTTAGGCTGGGGTTCGAAGATTCAAAGAACAAAATCAAGGTAATGGCCGCGAACAAACCCTCCCTGAAGCCGGTGAAGGCCGGCGGCGCCCGCGCCCAGGCGGAGCATCGCGATCTGGCCGCGGCCACCCGCGTCCTTTCCTACGCCGCGAACGCGCTTACCGCTTTGGCCGGCAGCCTCGACAAGGAATTCATTCGCGCCATCGACACCATGCTCGCGGTAAAGGGCAGGGTGATCGTCAGCGGCATGGGCAAGTCCGGCCATATCGCCCGCAAGATCGCCGCCACGCTCTCTTCCACCGGCACGCCGGCCCATTTCATCCATCCCACCGAAGCCAGCCATGGCGATCTGGGCGCCATTGCGCGCCAGGATGTGCTGCTGCTGCTGTCGCGCGGCGGCGAAACCGCCGAACTCGCCGATCTGATCTCCTACGCCAAGCGCTTTGGCATTCCTGTCATCGGCATGGCGGCGACACCCGACTCCAGCCTGATCGAAGCCGCCGATGTGAAACTGCTTCTGCCGCGCGCGCCCGAAGCCTGTCCCAATGGCCTGGCGCCCACCACCTCCACCACCATGATGCTGGGCTTGGGCGATGCGCTGGCCGTGGCGCTGATGGAGCGCAAGGGTTTCTCCCCTGACCAGTATCGCGATTTTCATCCCGGCGGTTCCTTGGGCCGCGCCCTGATCCGCGTCGCCGACCTGATGCACAAGGGCGATGAAATTCCCCTGGCGCGCGAAGATGCTTCCATGCGCGATGTTTTGATCACCATGGCCTCGGGCCGCCTTGGCTGTGTCGGTGTGGTCAATGCTGCCGGCGCTCTGGTGGGCATCGTCACGGACGGCGATGTCCGCCGTCATGCGGGCAAAGGGCTCGACAATCGCAAGGCCGCCGAAGTCATGACCCGTGCGCCCAAGATCGCCCATCCCGGCCAGCTTGCCGTCGAAGCCTTGGCCCGCATGACCGAAACCAAGATCACCCAGCTTTTCGTGCTGGAAGCGGCGGGCAAAAACAAAAAACCCGTGGGCGTGCTGCACATCCATGACTGCCTGCGGGCAGGGCTATAGATGACCCAGAAAGCCGGCCAGACCCTGCAGCCGCCGCGCCATGACTGGTCGGCGCGCGCCCGCACCACGGCGCTCGAAGCACTGCGCTACACCCAGTTTGTCGGCTTTATGAAACGTGCGCTGCCTGTGGCCGCGTTTGCGGTGATTGCGGCGGTGGTGGCCTTTTTCATTTTCGCCCGCCAGCCCGCCAAGGTGAGCATGGGCTATGAACGCATGGGCCTCATCCAGAATGACCTCTCCATGGTCAAACCGCACTTGAGCGGCCAGGACGCCAAGGGCAATCCCTTTGTCATCACCGCCGAAACAGCGGTGCAGGATCCCAAAAACGCCAAGCGCGTCAGCCTCATCAAGGTCGAAGCCGATCTCTCCACCGAGAAAGACGGCTGGATCAACGCCGATGCCGCGCGCGGCTGGGCCGACATGGCGGCGGGTGAACTGGAACTCAATGGCGGCATCAGCGTCTTTTCCGACAAAGGTTATGAACTGCACACCGCCAGCGCCTCTGTCGATCTCAACCGCGGCATGGTGCATGGTCATCAGGAAGTCACCGGCCATGGCCCCATGGGCGATATCCGCGCCGACCAGTTTCACTTCGACCGTGACAGCAAGATTTTGATGCTGGACGGCCATGTCCATATGACCCTTGTCGGAAGCAAAGCATGAAACGCGCCGCTCTCATTTGCCTGATGCTGTGCGCGGCCAACATCGCCCATGCGCAAACGCCTGCGCCCGCCGCCACGGCGAAGACCAACACGGTTCTGGGCAATCACAACACCAACCAGCCCATCAATATCGACGCCGACAAGGTCACCGCCGATCTGGCCAACAAGTCGGTGCTTTATACCGGCAATGTCGTGGTCACGCAGGGCGACATCAAAATGCACGCCGATACGATGAAAGTGAACACGGTGGACGGCAAGGCCGCCCAGAACATCCAGGCCAACGGCCATGTCGTGGTGGATTCACCGGCGTCGGGCACCGCCACCAGCGATGCCGGCGTCTATGACGTGCCGAACCATCAGATCACGCTCACTGGCCGCAAGGTCACGCTGGTTCACAACAAGGATATTTCCAGCGGCACAAAGCTCACCGTCAATCTGGTCACCAACATCGCCACCTTTGTCAGCGACAAAGCCCAGGGCGGAAATGGCCGGGTTACCGGCACATTTACACCCGGAAGCGGCAATTAGGGTTTCCTTAAACACGAACAGGCATGATTTTCGCATGAAGCCAGGGAACGACAAAAACAGCCCCGAAAATACCGCCGAATCCGGCGCGCGCCCGCGCGTGGTCGAAGGCGGCCGCGGTCTTGTCGTCAATCACATCGGCAAAAGTTTCAAGGCGCGGCCGGTGGTGCGTTCGGTCAGCCTTCAGGTCAAGCGCGGCGAAGTGATCGGCCTTCTGGGCCCCAATGGCGCGGGCAAGACCACCTGTTTCTACATGATCTCAGGCCTGCTCCACACCGACACCGGCAGCATCGAAGTGGATGGCCATGACA
The DNA here is from genome assembly GCA_903922545.1 of uncultured Alphaproteobacteria bacterium. The sequence continues at coordinate 10,151 of CAIXUE010000062.1, forward strand.
TCACCGCCCTTCCCATGTATCGCCGCGCCCGCATGGGCATCGGCTATCTGCCCCAGGAAGCCTCCATCTTTCGCGGCCTCACCGCCGAACAGAATATCCGCGCCACCGCCGAATTGATCGAGGATGATCCGATGCGGCTGGAAGCGGCGGTCGAGGCCCTTTTGGCCGAATTCGGCATCACCCATATCCGCAACACCCCCGCCGTCGCCCTCTCGGGCGGTGAGCGCCGCCGCGTGGAAATTGCCCGCGCTCTGGCCACCCATCCGTCCTACATCCTGCTCGACGAGCCGCTGGCCGGCATCGATCCCATCGCGGTGGG
>CAIXUE010000063.1 GCA_903922545.1 uncultured Alphaproteobacteria bacterium
AGCACATTGGCGAAGCGGCAGCCCTCCGTATGAAGCTCTTTATAGGTGATGCGTTTGCTTTCCGCCGGATCATCGCCTTCCCAGATGATGGCGGTCTGGTTGCCGCGTTTTTCCAGATGGCGATCAATACAATTGGCCGCCACGTTCAGCGCGCCATCCTCGAACCATTTGATATGCAGATCAGCGGCGTCAAAGGACCAGTTGCCGATTTTGGTGGGCGGTTTGACCCAGGTGATGCGCTGCGCTTCCTTGCGCCAGAATGCATCCGGATCGGACAGGGCGGCGGCATAGGCGGCTTCATATTGAGCCTTGTTCATGAAGGTGCGGTCACGCCATTCGGCCGGGACCGGGATCACTGTATCGGACATCGCTTGCCGCTTTCGGGAGGTTTTCTGGACGGGAATGGTGCTATGGTCCGGGAGCGATAATCAAGGCGCGACATGCAGCTTCAGCTTTCCACCTGGCCTGAGGTCGAGGCCTACCTGGGCCGGTCCAAGGCCATTCTCATACCTATCGGTTCGACCGAGCAGCATGGGCCCAACGGGTTGTTGGGCACCGATGCCTTGTGCCCGGAGATTATTTCGCGCCGGGCTGGCGATGAAGCAGGCATTCTGGTGGGGCCGACCTTCAATGTCGGCCAGGCGCAACATCATATGAGTTTTCCGGGCACCATAACCCTGAAGCCCACCACCATGATCGCGGCGATGAAGGATTGGGCCGAGAGCCTGGCGCGGCATGGCTTTGAAAAGCTTTATTGGCTGAACGGCCATGGCGGCAACATCGCCACCATCACGGCGGCCTTTTCGGAAATCTATCATGGCGTGACCTTCGCGGGCGCTGGTCACAACAAGCCGCCGCTGCGCTGCCAGCTTCGCAACTGGTGGGAATTGCCGGGCGTGATGGATCTTTGCCGCCAGCTTTTTCCGGTGGGCGAGGGCAGCCACGCCACGCCGTCGGAAATATCGGTGACCTGGGCGGGTTATCCACATGCGCAGAAACAAGTGGCGATGAGCCCCCGCATCGCGCCCACCGGGCCCATTCTGGATGCGGAAGATTACCGCCGCCGCTTTCCCGATGGCCGGATCGGTTCTGACCCGTCCCAGGCCAATATCGCGGCTGGGGAAAAGATCGTGGAACTGGCCGTGAAAGGCGTGATCAGCGAATTCCGGCAGTTTGCGGCCGTTTGAAATGATTGCGTAGGCGCACGGCGGGGCTTAAGTTGCCCGCTTCCCAGGGGTGCGGCGCAAGCCGCTGAGACGGCAATTCCGCCGATCCCTTAGAACCTGATCCGGTTCAGACCGGCGTAGGGAGAGGTCCAATGAACAAACCGATTCTGAATTCCAAGAATGTCGAGATCACGCGCGGCGCCCTGCCGGGCTCCAAGAAGCTGATGGTGGACGGCGTGCCGTTCCGCGAAGTGGCGCTGTCGGGCGGCGAGGCCCCGGTGCGCCTCTACGACACTTCCGGTCCGTACACGGACGATACCGTCGAGATCGACATCGAGAAGGGGCTGGCCGCACGCCGCCGCGCCTGGATTCTCGCCCGCGGCGACGTCGAGGAATATGCGGGCCGCGCGCGCCAGCCCTCGGACGACGGACTGAAGTCGGGCGAGCTGCTTTCGGTGCCGCAATTCGACCGGACCGGCCGCAAACCCCTGCGCGCCAAGCCGGGTAAGAATGTCACCCAGCTTCACTACGCCCGCCAGGGCCTCATCACCGAGGAAATGAAATTCGTCGCGGCGCGCGAGAATTTGGGCCGCAGCGCGCTGGCCGACGGCAATTCCTTCGGCGCCTCGATCCCGGACGAGATCACGCCAGACTTCGTGCGCCAGGAAGTGGCGCGCGGCCGCGCCATCATTCCCTCGAACGTCAATCATCCCGAAAGCGAGCCGATGATCATCGGCCGCAATTTCCTCACCAAGGTCAACGCCAATATCGGCAATTCCATCGTCACCTCGGGCGTCGCCGAGGAAGTGGAGAAGATGGTGTGGTCGATCCGCTGGGGCGCCGACACGGTGATGGACCTTTCCACCGGCCGCCACATTCACACCATCCGCGAATGGATCGTGCGCAATTCGCCGGTGCCTATCGGCACGGTGCCGATCTATCAGGCGCTGGAAAAGGTTG
>CAIXUE010000064.1 GCA_903922545.1 uncultured Alphaproteobacteria bacterium
CGTGATGGAAAAAGCCCCGATGCCGGCAGTGGAGATTTCGGTGCCTTTGGTGGTCGAGGCGCGCGCCGCCGACAACTGGGATGCAGCCCACTAATTGATGACCCCCTCTGCCTTCGCACGCTGGCGGCCCGTCGCTACGCTGACGCTAGCGACCGCTGGGCCTTGGCGTGCTACGGCATCTCCCCCCTTCCAGGCGCTTCGCGCCGTAGGGGGAGGTTGGCCTGCGTGCGCTGCTGGAAGTTAGGCGGCGATGTTCTTGAGGCCTGTCTCGGCGGTGATGCCCGCCTTGCCCAGATCCGCCATAAGAACCGCCATGGCATTTTCGGTATCGATGGCGCCCTCGGTTTTGGGCTGGCTGGCGAAATAGCCGGCCAAAAAGCCGGGCATGGACAGATAACCCAGAATCATTTCCCGCGCCCGGGCCGAAAGCGCGCCTTCGGTCAGGAACCCGCCCAGCGCCAGCTTCAAAAGCGTATTCGCCTTTTCGACATGGTTGGGCGTGCGGGTTTCGATGCTTTCGAACAACTTGGCGGCATTGGCGGCGGCCAGGCCCAGCCGGTCCATCTTGGCGGCGATTTCCTGGCGGTTTTCTTCAATGAAGTTGGAGCGGCGCACCTTGCCCTGCAAAAAGGTCAGCCGCTGCAACCGCTGCAGAATAGGGGTTTTGGGATTGCCGAAGAAATTCTCGAAAGCCGCGGAATTGACCACCGGCAGCACAAAACTGGCCAACTGGCGCTTGTTTTCCGAGCCAATGACGTTTTCTTCCACAAACAGCAACCGCTCGATTTTTTCATCCGGCTGCACGCCGTCGATATGGGCGGACAGCACTTCCTGGGTCACCAGCCGCTTGGAGCGCAGGGTAAAGGCGGCGACCAGGTCTTCGTGGGAAAGATATTTGCCCACGCCCATCACCACCTTGTTGGCCAGGCTGCGCAGCGCCTTCAATTCCTCGACCACCGATTCCATGGTCAGGCGTTTGGTGCTTTTGAATTCGGCGACAATACGTTCGGCCACGGCGGTGCGCGCTTCGGGCAGATCGTCAGCGGCGAAATGCCGGGTCAGCATGGTCAACCCGCCCTTGGCGTCCTTGGGCGCGCGGCCCAGGAACAATTCCACCAGCGAGAGCAGCGCCACGGCCAGGCAATCGGCGTGGCCCATCAATTCATGCAGCGCGGCTGAGCCGCCCATCACTTCCGCCAGAATGGCGTCAACCGAAGACAGCACCAGCTTGCGCGGGGTTTCCTCGGCGGGAGCGTTTTCCATCACGGTAAGCAGCAGCTGGACTTTTTCATCCCAGCCTTTGGCGTCTTTCAGGTGGTTGGCCAGCGCGGCATTGAAGATGTAAGCGCCGTCGCCCTTGTCGGCCAAACTGCTGGCAAGCTCACCGAACTGGCCGGCTTTGGGCGTGGGGAAAATGCCCTTGCGGTCATCGCGGTAAACACGTTGCGTCGCCTTGGTCACCAGCTCATTCAGGCTTTTGACAATCTGCTGCACCGGCGTGGCGGTAGAAGATGCCTGCGCCACCGCGACTTTCTGGATGGCGTGCTGATAAAGCGTGCCAGTGGCTTCCAGCTTTTCCAGCATGTCGGCGCGGTGGATCAGTTCGGTCACGGTGATGCGGTTGCGCGCCAGGAAATCCGGCATCAGGCGGCGGATGGTCGAGCGCGCGTGATAGGAATAAAGATCGTCGGGCTTGAAGCAGGGCAGGGCGTGCGGCGCGTCTTCCGCCTTCACATCCACCTTCACCTGGTTGTGGCCTTCCTCGAAAATCTTTAGGCTGAGATAGTCGCCGGTATCGTCGTCATAGGTTTCCTTGACCACCTTGACGCCGGTGGCCTTCTCGCCCCCCAGCAGCTCCGTCGCCATCTTGATGGCGGCATCGCGCGACGACAGCACC
>CAIXUE010000065.1 GCA_903922545.1 uncultured Alphaproteobacteria bacterium
CAGCCTCTGCCGCGGCATTCTGCGCGACGCGCCGGGCATGGGCGATGAAATCATCAACCTCTTTTTGCGTGATAAGCTCGGCGGCCGGTTCTGAAACCGCTTCTGTTTCAGCCGCCGGCGCATCCGAAATGATGATCACGTCATCTGGCTGGGCGAACTCATCGGGCTGGATTTTCACCGCCGGGACAATCACCGGGGCAATCACGGGCTCTGCGATGACAGGCTGCGGCGCAACCACCACGGCTTCTCGCGCCGCCGCCGACAGAGCTTCCAGCTTTTCGCCGATCAGCGCCAATTGCAGGCCCAGGCCCTGTTCGGATTTTTCCTGGCGCTTTTCCAGACCCGCCAGGGCGCGTTCAAAAACCCGCAGCCGCCGTTCCAGCCACGCATCATTGACCGCGGGCGTGACGGGATTGGCGGAAGGCGCAGGTGCGATATCGCTGCCCACCGCCACGCGCAAAACCTGTTCCTGCGCCGCTTCCACCGGATGCGCCGCGCCCAGAACGCCCTCCAGCGCCTTGACCTCTTCGCCGGCCATGGCGGCCAGCAACTGCTCCTTGTCGGCAAAGCAGCGGCGGAAGCGCGCGCGCGTCACGCCGGTCGTGGTTAAAAGTGTCTTGAGCGAAAAATTGGCGTCCTGCACAATCAGTTCGCGCGCCGCCGCCAGCAGAATGGCGCGGCTCTGCGCATCTTTTTGGTTACTTGCACCCAAGCGTTAATGCCCTGCTAGCCCCGGACACGACGCTAACCGGCAGAACTTTCAGAATGGGATGGAAACTGCTCGCAATTCGAATTGAATTTGTCGCGAGTGCCGCCTATTCGGCGGCCACCGGCTGCACCGCGCGCGGCGCCGGTTTTCCCACCAGCCGCATCAGCACCACCATCATTGCGATGGTCGCCAGATAGGCGATCAGCTGTGCGCCATCAGGCTGGTCGTTATAGCCGACCAGGGTGTGCAGCAGCCGGCCGGCAATGCTGTCTTCCGACAGCAGCCATTGGGTGTTCCACACCGGCGCGGTCAGCACATTGATATAGCCGCCATTCTGCAGGAACAGCACCGCGCCCGCCGCCATGCCCGCCGCCAGAAGAGTGATGAGGCCTGAGGTCACAGCAAAAAGCCGGTGTGCCGGAATGGTCAGAAGACCGAAATACATCAGGGCCGATACGCCCGCGCCGGCAACCAGCCCCAGCGCGCCGCCGAGCGCCAGCGCCGCATTGCTGGTGCCGCCCTGCGCCATGATGCCGTACAAAAACAGCACCACTTCTGATCCTTCACGCAACACCGCCACGCCGACCACGATGGCCAGCGCCGCAAGCGTGCGCTTGCCGGTCATCACGTCACGGCCCGCTTCCTTCAGTTCGCGCGCCATCTGGCGCCCATGGCTGGCCATCCAGACATTGTGCCAGGTCAGCATCGCCACCGCGAGCAGCAGGATGCTGGCGTTGAACAGTTCCTGGCCATTGCCTTCAAACAGCGCCGCCAGCGCGCCGGCGAACGCAGCCACAAGGCACGCGCCGATCACGCCGCCCGCCACGCCAAGTCCCACGAAATAAGACCGCCGCGGCACGCCCTTGGTGGCGGCCAGCACGATGCCGACAATAAGCCCGGCCTCGATGACTTCGCGGAAAACAATCAGCAGCGCGGATAACATTTGAACTTCCTATTGCGCGATCACGACGCCCTGGGCGGTGGCGGAATGATATTCGCCCATGAAATGATATTTGCCCGGCGCCAGGGCACGCAGGCGCACATTGCCGCTGGAATTGCCCGCCACCACTTTTTCGACCTTCAAATCCGAGGAATCGAACTCCTCGGCCGTGGCGTCCCTGTTGGTCAGGTTGATCACTGCGGGCGTATTGGCCTTCACATGAATTTCGGCGGGCGAGAATTTATGCCCCTGCAGCGTCACCGGAATGGAATCGTCGGCAAAAGCCGGCGTGGCGGCGAGAAGAGCCGCAGCGAAAATTAGCCGGAGCATCGGCCAGGAAAAGTGCGGCCCCTTGCTCGTTAACACGGGGCCGCGGTTTTCCGTCCGGCCGTGCGACATCAAATAATTCATTTGGTTTTGCTCGGATAGCTGAAGGTCCAACTCACATTGATCGGCTTCCACCAATCGGGCACGCCCGATGCCTTGTCGGTATGGCGGATAAAGCCGTGCGCGGTGGGCGGCGTGATAATGTAACTCAAATGATATGTGCCCGGCCCGGCCATATCGACATTGTTGGCGTAATGCGGCCCGTCCTTGGCCGTCATGGGAAACAGGATGCCGGTCTTTTTGTAGGTCGTCAGACCTTCCTTGGTCAGCTCGTAATGAATATCGAGATAGGGAATCCAGGCATCCTCGGAAAAGCCGTGGCTTTCATCCTTGGTGGCATGCACATCGGCTTCCAGATGAACCGAATCCTTGCTCATCCCCATGCCCGACGGCATTTTGTCCATCTCAACGCCGGTCAGGTAATTGGGCACGATCTGCATGCCCTCCTTCACCACCGGTTCGCCGACATAGAATTCCTGCACCGCATTCGCTGGAATGGCGGCGGCGGCGAGCAAAAGAGCAGTTGAGAGCATCAGGCGCATGGGCGCTTTATACTTGCAACTCATTCTCATGTACAGACCCCGCGCATGTCATTTCCGACAGACGGTGGGGAGCCATTTTCCAGGCAAAACGGCGCCTTAGCCGGCTTTGAGAGCCTTGGTCAGAAAGCGCGCCAGATTGTCCACCATGGCCTTGCGGCAGCGCTGGCCGCGGGCGGCGTTCAGGCTTGTCTGGTGCAGGGCGCCGACAATGGCCTGGCCAATGATATCGGCGTCATAGGATTTACAGGCCAGCCCCTGCGCCGCCGCCTGCCGCACCAGCTGCGCCCACTCCTGACCCCATTGCTCCAGCAGCGGCACCGCCGGCCCGCCCTCGGCGTCAATCACCATTTCGTCCGTCATCGCCGCGCGCAGCACACCCGGATGGCTGTCGGAATAATCATAGATCGCGTTCAGGGTGGCGCCGATCTGCTCTTCCAAAGTGCCCTGCTGCGCCCGCGCCCCGGCCAGATAGGCGTTCAACTCCTGCCGCGCATCTTCGACAAAGGCCAGAAAGCAGGCGCGCTTGTCGGGATAGTGCAGATAGAAAGTGCCGTGCCCCAGCCCCGCTTCCCGCGCAACGTCCTGCGGCCGCGTGGCGTGATAGCCGCGCTCCACGAACAGTTTGCGCGCGGCATCCTTCAGCCGCGAAAGACTGTCAGGCTTTTTCTTGATGGGAATAACGGCTCCAGACATGGCGTGAGTTTCGCCAACCCTGCGGCCCAAAGTCAACCGCATCAGCTCTTGTAGCTTGGGTCCATGCGCTCAAGCTTGCGATGCAACGCCGGCCAGGCCAGCGCGCCCATATAGCCGTCAAACGCAAAGGCGCCCTGCCCTGCCGTTTTTTCGGGCACGCCCTGGTTGGCGATATTCACACGCTGCCCGCCGGCCAAGGCGCGGGTCTGCATGGCGCAGGCGCGCTCCAGATAATAAATACGCAGGAAAGCATCGGCGCAGTTGCGGCCCATTGCCAGGGTGCCGTGATTGCGCAGCATCATGAAGTTCTTCACGCCCAGATCGGCGACCAGCCTTTCGCGTTCATCCAGGTCCAGCGCGATGCCTTCATAATCGTGATAGGCCAGATCGTCCGTCAGCATCATCGCATGTTGGTCCAGCGGCAAAAGGCCGCTTTGCTGCGCCGATACCGCCACGCCATCGGTGGTGTGCAGGTGAATGACGCATCCCACGTCATGCCGCGCCATATGCACCGCGCTGTGAATGGTGAAACCGGCCGGGTTCACCGGATATTCGCTGTCCTGCAGCTTGTTGCCGTCCATGTCAATCTTCACCAGCGACGAAGCTGTGATTTCATCGAACAACAGGCCATAGGGATTGATCAGGAAATGATGCTCCGGCCCCGGCACGCGCGCGGAAATATGGGTGAAGATCAGATCGTCCCAGCCATACAGCGCCACCAGGCGATAGGTGGCGGCCAGATCAACGCGGATCTGCCATTCCTCGGCGCTCACACTCCCCTTCAATGACGGTATCGCGTTCATCCGCGCATCATACAATGCGCGCCACGGCCTGTCGCCAGCCTTGATAAAGCTTGTCGCGCTCGGCTTTTTTCAGGGCCGGCTTGAATCTGCGGTCCAGCGCCCAGTGCGCCGCGATATCTTTCACATCTTTGAAAAAGCCCGCGCCCAGTCCGGCCAGGTAAGCCGCCCCCAGCGCCGTTGTCTCCGTCACTTTGGGCCGCTCCACCGTGAGGCCCGTCAGATCGGCCAGCCGCTGGCAGAACCAATTATCTTCCACCATGCCGCCATCCACTTTCAGCCGCATCAGGCGCGACAGCCCGGCGCTGCGCATATCCCTGGCCATGGCGTCCAGCAGATCGCGGGTTTGATAACAAACGGCGTCCAGCGCGGCGCGGGCGATTTCGGCTTTGCCGCTGTCGCGCGTCAGGCCCACAATCGCGCCCCGCGCATTGGGATCCCAATATGGCGCGCCCAGCCCGGTAAAGGCCGGCACGAAATAAAGCCCCTCGGCCGGCTTCGCCCCTTTGGCCAGCGCTTCAATTGCGGGCGCGTTGGGGATCACGCCCATCGCATCGCGCAGCCACTGCACCACCGCGCCGGCAATGAAGATGCTGCCTTCCACGGCATATTGTTTCATCGCGCCCCTGCGATACAGCGAGGTGGCGATCAACCTGTTCTTCGAACGCGTAATCGCCTTGCCGGTATTGACCAGCACAAAACAGCCGGTGCCATAGGTGGATTTGACATCGCCCGGCGCAAAACAGGCCTGGCCGATGCTGGCGGCCTGCTGGTCGCCCGCCACGCCCAAAATCGGAATGGCTTTGCCGAAGATTTTCGCGTCCGTCACGCCAAAATCTCCGGCGCTGTCCCGCACATCCGGCAACATCGCGCGCGGCACACCGAACAGTTTCAACAGCTCCGCATCCCAATCCAGCGTCTTCAAATTCAGCAGCATGGTGCGCGAGGCGTTGCTCACATCGCTGGCATGCACTTTTCCGCCGGTGAGATTCCAGATCAGCCAGCTATCCATGGTGCCGAACAGCACCTCGCCCCGCGCCGCTTTGGCGCGCGCGCCTTTCACATGCCGCAGCAGCCATTCCAGCTTGGTGGCCGAGAAATAAGGATCCAGCCGCAGCCCCGTCTTGCCCGCGATCTTTTTGTCCCACCCCTTTGCGCTCAACGCCGCACAACGCGCGGCGGTGCGCTGGTCCTGCCACACAATGGCCCGGTGCAGCGGCTTTCCCGTCTTCCTGTCCCAGATCAGCGTGGTTTCGCGCTGGTTGGTGATGCCGATGGCGGCGATGGATTTTCCCGCCATCACTTTGCGGCATGCGCTCAGCGTCGCGGCCAGAATTTCCGCCGCATCATGCTCCACCCAGCCATTGCCAGGATAGAATTGCTTCAGCGGCACGGCATGTGAGGCAGCCGGCTTACCATCGCGGCCAAACAGCATGGCGCGCGTGGAGGTTGTGCCCTGATCTATGGCCAGCAGAAAATTCTGTTTCATCCTGCAATTTTGGGCACTTATAAGCCGCGCCCGCAAGACACTTAATGGGGTGTTAACCTCCGGCTGCTAGAAAATTCTCTCAAACGGGGGGCCAGATCTTTCCTGGCCGATGCAAATAGCGTTGTTGAGGGTCGCGTGGGGCTTACCGCACAAGACATGAGCGACATGGGCCGCCTGGCCCAGCTCGCGATCAATCCGCAAAACGGCGCCAGCCGCGAGGAAATTTATCTCGCCGTCGCCTCGCTCTATCGCATCCAGGGCGCAGGCTTGAACCAGCACGAACGCGACCTGATGCGCGAAATTCTGCGCCGCCTCACCCGCGATGTTGAAATGGCCATCCGTATCGCACTGGCCCAGCGCCTGGCCGATGACGCCAGCGTGCCGCATGACCTGATCCTTCTGCTGGTGGACGATTCCATCGAAGTCGCCCGTCCGCTTATCCTGCATTCCCCGCTTTTGACCGAAGCCGATTCCTTGCGCCTGATCGCGC
>CAIXUE010000066.1 GCA_903922545.1 uncultured Alphaproteobacteria bacterium
TGGCCAGCTTGGTTTCTTCCTTGCCCTGTACGTCCGCAGTCGCCTTGGAAATCTCCTTATCGGCGGTCTTTTAAGCCCCGCCCGGGCTTTGTCAAATTAAACGGCGATGGGCGCCTTGATACCGGCATGGGCCTGGTAATTTTCCAGGGTGAAATCCTCGTATTTGAAGTCGAACAGGTCTTTCACGGCTGGATTCAGCTTCATCACCGGCAGGGGATAGGGCTTGCGGCTCAGCTGCTCGCTCGCCTGGTCCAGGTGGTTCAGATACAGGTGCGCGTCGCCGAAACTGTGCACGAAGTCGCCCAGCTTCAGTCCCGTCACCTGCGCCACCATCATGGTGAGCAGCGCGTAGGATGCGATGTTGAACGGCACGCCCAAAAAGATGTCGGCGGAGCGCTGGTAGAGCTGGCACGACAGCTTGCCATCCGCGACATAGAACTGGAACAGGCAGTGACAGGGCGGCAGCGCCATCTTGGGCACATCGGCGGGATTCCAGGCGGTGACGATCAGCCGGCGCGAGTCCGGATTCTTCTGGATGTCGCGCACCAGGTTGGCGATCTGGTCGATGGTGCCATCGGTCTGCGACGGCCAGCTGCGCCACTGATAGCCATAGACCGGACCCAGTTCGCCATTGGCGTCGGCCCATTCGTCCCAGATGCTGACGCCATGTTCCTGCAGCCAATGCACATTGGTCTCGCCGCGCAGGAACCACAGCAGTTCATAGATGATGGACTTCAGGTGCACCTTCTTGGTGGTGACCAGCGGAAAGCCATCGGCCAGGTTGAAGCGCATCTGGTGGCCGAAGATCGAGCGCGTGCCGGTGCCGGTGCGGTCCCGCTTTTCCACGCCCGTGTCGCGGGCCAGCCTCAGAAGATCGAGATATTGCTGCATGGGGAAATTCTAGCGGATTCGGATCAGAATGGCAGGGCTTTCAAATCCGGTTCCAGCCATGCGCGGCGCGCAGCCACCGACATCAGCCGCTCGCGCGACCAATATTCCAGCAGCCAGTTGGGGTTGGCGAAATTGGTCCCCATCAGGGCGTTGACGATCCGGTACACGAGCACGTCGGCGGGGAAGCTGTCGAACACGCCCCGCGCCGCCCGCAGCGAGGCCAAGGTGATGGTTTCGTGATAACCGGCTGTGTCGCTGTTCACACCGCCGATCGATTCATTGAAGGCGCGGATCAGCCCCGGCATGGCGACGGCCGGTTCCAGGTCGGTGCGATAGCGCATCAGCCACAGCGCCGCGGCGAAATGGGCCGCGTGGGTCCATTCCTCCTTGGTCAGACGGCAGGCCATCAGCCCCTCGCCGATATGGATGATTTCGCCTTCGCTGGCAAAAATGGCTTTCATTTTCAGGCGGATGCCCGCCCGCGGCGCGGGAGTCAAGCGGGTTCCGCCCCTTCAATTCTTAACCCCCGGCGCCTATATTGAAGATGCTCGCCGGGCTTGCCCGGCAGACTATGGCGATAAACGACTGTGTAATAAGCAGGCCGGACCCGGGGGCGGTACCCGGCGCCTCCACCATAAGCCCATTCGCGGATGGGTTTTTGTGGGGGCGAAACAGGATCGACGGATGTGTAAAGGCAGTTCTTTTGCCCGGTATGGTTCCGCCGTCATCGGACTATTGTTTAGGTGCCAACGATAATGAAATGGCCCTCGCTGCCTAACTTCGGTTAGCTAAGCGCGGCTCGGGGGGCGCCGGGCAACAGAAGCCCCCCACCTTCTCCCATCGTGTTTACGGCGCCTTCCCGAGCAAATAAGCGGGTACCGGGCACGCCTAGCTTTTCTTATGAGCGAAGCGAATTAGAAAAGCTGGCGCAAGCGAGCCGCGCGAGGCGCGGCGAGACGACAGAAACAGCACAGTGGCCGTCTCTCCGGGATCCCGCTTTCGCGGGAATGACAGACATCAATCGTGCTTCAGCTCCACCATCTTGCCGTTGACGGAATCGGCCAGATAGATGGTTTTCTCGTCCGGCGTCACCGCCAGGAAATGGGCCTCGCCGATGGCGTCGGGGGATTCGCCCGGCGTATCCGCAGCGCGGCCGCGCTGGCCGATCCAGGCGACGATCTTTCCGTCGGCATCCAGCTTCTCAATCATGCCGTCCATGCCGGCCGACGCCCAGATGGTGCCCTTGGCGTCCTGGAAAAGCCCGCTGATCAAAGTGGGTTCGGGAATTTCGCGCAAGGGATTGAGGTTGGTGTCGAACACCTTGATGACATGCATCTGGCGGTCGGAGACCCACAATTCGCCCTTCTGGGTCACGATGGTGGTGTGCAGGGTGGGATAAGTGCCGTCGGCATGGGGCAGCGAACGGCTGGTGAGATAATTGCCATCCTTGTCGAACTTGAAGAGGCGCGGATCAGAACCCTGGGTGGGATTGGACGCGGCCTTCGCATAGGTCATGCAGAAGGTGCATTCCAGCGGATTGGAGGTGCCGCCATGGCCCTGGATGATGAAAAAGTCACCCTCTTTGTCGAAGGAGATATCGAGCGGCTGGTTGAAGGCGCCGTTCCATTTGCTGTCATCCCAGGCCAGCACTTCGCCGCGCTTGCCGAATTGATGCAGCGGCTCGCCCTTGGGATTGAGCTTCCAGACCACGTTCAGAAAACTGTCGGCCACCCACATGTCGCCCTGCTTGTCGATGCGAAAGCCGTGCGGGCCGACCACCATGTTGGGATTGAAGGTGCGCAGAAACTTGTCGTTCTTGTCGAACTCCACCATCTGGGCGGCGGGGTTGCGAGTGAGAAAAACCACATGGCCTTGGGGCGTCAGCGCCACACCCGAGACCAGGGTGGTGACCATGCCGTCCGGCAGCTTCAGATTATGCACGAAATGATAGGGCAGCTTGGGCGCATCCAGCGGCTGCAGGTTTGGCGTGGGGCCCGGCTGGACGATATGGGGATCACGGGCCGCCGAGCGGGCAGATGCGTTGCCGCCGCGCGGCGCGCGGGCGGGCGCGGCGGCGCCATCGTCGGTCTGGGCAAAGGCGGGGTGCAGGGTGAGGCCGGCGCAGAACGCCACCAGGATTTTGCCGAAGTTTTTCATGCACGGGACCCCGAGATTTCAGGCCTTAGTTATGAGCATTGCCCAGACGGTCAGGCAAGCCTTCCTTCCTGCGGCGTTCCAGAAAGGCGAAAAAAGCCGCCAGAATGCAGACCGCGCCGCCCAGGGAAACGGCCGAGCCGGTGCCGAAATGCTCGGCCACCCAGCCCTGGATCAGCGAGCCCCAGGGCATCATGCCCATGAACGACATGGCGTAGAGCGAAACCACCCGGCCGCGCATGTCGTCACGCGCCACCAGCTGGATGATGGAATTGGTCGAACCGCCCAGCAGCATCAGGCTGAAGGAACAGGGCGTCAGCAGCAGCAGCGACAGCCAGAAAATATGCGACTGGGAAAAAGCGATCAGCGACAGACCGAAGGCCAGGGACGCCACAATCGGTGTTGTCAGAAGATGCCGGTCTGGTATCCGCGCCAGGGCATAGGCGCCTGCCAAGGCCCCTGCCCCCACCGCGCCATACAAAAAGCCCAACCCTTCGCTGGTCTGGTGCAGCACATCGCGGGCCACAGCAGGCAGCAGCGTCAGATAAGAAGCGCCGAACGCCGAACAGGCGACAACCAGAAACAGAGACTGGCGGATATCACGGGTGCGCCAGGCATAGACAAAACCCTGACGGATGGCGCGCAGGGGATTGGCATGCTTGCGTGCCGGCTTGGGTGCGAAATGCATCAGGAGCAGACTGATGATGACGGCGAAATAAGACAGCGCATCCAGCGAGAAACACAGGCCCACGCCCACCAGGGCGATCAGGATGCCGGCCACCGGCGGCCCGATGACCCGGGCCAGGTTGAACATCATGGAATTGAGCGAGATGGCGTGGCGCAGATCTTCGCGGCCCACCATCTCCACCGTCATGGATTGGCGGATGGGCACATCGAAGGCGTTGACGAAGCCCTGGAACAAAGCCAGGCACGCCACCATCCAGACCTGAACAACATGGGTGAGCGTGAGGATCGCCAGTGTGGTGGATTCCAGGCAGGACAAGGACTGCGTCAGAAGCAAAAGGCGGCGGCGGTCAAAACGATCGGAGATCATGCCGCCGAAAGCCGAGAAGAAAAACACCGGCACGGTAGAGGCAAAGCTCACCACCCCCAGCAGAAACGGCGAATGGGTGAGGCTGTAAACCAGATAACCCTGGGTGACGTTGGTGATCCAGGTGCCCATCAGCGAGACAAGCTGGCCGGAAAAGAACAGCCGGTAATTGCGGTGACGGAAAACGCGCAGGAAGGCGAAGGCGCTGTGATCGTCTTCGGCGGGCAGGATTTCCGGCGGAGGAACTTCCACCGGCTGCGGGGTTGGCGACAGTTCCAGATCGTCGGGCAATACCGCTTCGACGGGCGGTTTTTCGTTGGTCATTGATGTCCGGCATATACGCTGGGCAAGGCGCGCTCAAGCCACATTCCACGCAATGTTACTGCGCTATGCGGATCGAGATATCGCCCTGCTGGGCCAGGATGGCCACTTCGGTTCCCGCGCCGTTGCGGCGCAGGCGCAAATCGGCGGATGCACCATCCAGAGACAGATTGTGGATGCGGATTTCCTCCAGGAAGCGCGGCAGGAAGGGATTGTGGAAGCGGATCTCGCGCCGCTGATAATCGCACACCAGCCCCAGACAGGCTTCCAGCAGCGCGAAGGGCGCGGCGCTGGCCCAGGCCTGCGGCGCACACGCCACTGGATACAGCGTGGGCGCGGTGCCCCGGCGGCGGGCAAAACCGCAGAACAATTCTGGAAAGCGCATCAGTTCCATATGGCAGGCGGCATCGAACAGGCCGGTGAAGATGGCGCCGGCGCCACGCTTGAGGCCGTAACGCGCCAGGCCCATCGCGATCAGGGCGTTGTCGTGCGGCCAGACCGAGCCGTCATGATAAGACATGGGATTGTAGCGCGGGCAATCGGACGCCACGGTGCGCACACCCCAACCGGAAAACATTTCCGGCGTCATCAGATTGCCGCCCACCCGCACAGCCCGCTCGGCAGCGGCGATGCCGCAGAACAGTACCTGGCCGGCATTGGACGTGCGCACCTTGCAGGGATTTTTCTGGCCATCCAGGGCCAGGGCGTAGGTGCCCAACTCCTCGACCCAGAATTTTTCTTCAAAGCGCTGGCGCAGGCGTTCAGCAGCATCGCCCAAGGCGTCGGCGCGCGCATGATCGCCCAGCACACGCGCCAGCATGGCCGCGCCATGCTTGGCGGCATAA
>CAIXUE010000067.1 GCA_903922545.1 uncultured Alphaproteobacteria bacterium
CATCCGGTCGTAGCCCCTGCGCTGTTTGTCGGGCTGCTCTATTTCTGGCTGATCCCGGCCATCCATAGCATCGTGATGCTGGACGCCAATCTGTACGAAGTCATGAACTGGTCCATGGCAATCAATGGCGTGATGTTCTGGTCGCTGATCCTGGACCCGCGCCCCAAACCACAAGCCCGGCTGTCCAGCTTGGTGCGCGGCGCGCTGATCCTGGCGATCGAACTGCCCCAGATGCTGCTGGGCGCCATCCTGTCGCTGTCCATGACCGACTATTATCCCGTCTACACCATCTGTGGCCGGGTGATGGACATGACGGCGCTGAACGACCAGCACTTGGGCGGGCTGATCATTTGGCTGCCCGGCACCCTGACCAGCTTCGCCGCCATGATCATTGTGCTGGTCAACATGCGGTTGAACGAGGAGAAGGCGGAAGCCCTCAGGAGTTCGCCACTTCCTCGTAGCTGACATGGCAAGACCCGCCATGCTTTTCGAAATAGCGCTGGTGATAATCCTCCGCCGGCCAGAAGGCGGGCGCGGGCTCGACCTGGGTGACAATCGGCTGCTTCCAGCGGCCTGAGGCGGATGCCGCCTCCAGCCGTTCCTGCGCCACCTTGGCCTGCTCCGGCCCATGGGTGAAGATCGCCGAGCGGTACTGGGTGCCGAAATCGGGTCCCTGGCGATTGCGCTGTGTGGGGTTGTGCATCTTGAAAAATAGATCCACCAGGCTGGCATAGGAGACGCGGGCAGGGTCGAACGTCACCTCCACCACTTCGGCATGGTTGGTGTCGCCGCCGCAGACCTGCTTGTAAGTCGGGTTCTGGTTCTTGCCGCCGGCATAGCCGCTGACCGCCGCCGAAACGCCCGGCACCTGGCGGAAGAAATCCTCCACCCCCCAGAAACAGCCTGCGCCGAAAAGAGCTTTTTCCATTTTCATACCTTTGTCCTGCGTCATGATCATACGTCTGACGCGCCCGGAAGTTACAGGAGTTGGTGTCGCCGCCCCCGGTTTCAAGCTATAGGGGCGGGATGCAGATCGGCGGAATCCGGGCATGAAAATCGTCATCATCGGCGCCGGGGTGGCGGGCCTCAGCCTGGGCTGGCGGCTGCTCCAGGCGGGCGCGGACGTCACAATCCTGGAGCGTTCCCAGCCCGGTTCCGGCGCCACTGCCGCTGCCGCCGGAATGATTGCAGTGACAGC
This sequence comes from uncultured Alphaproteobacteria bacterium, assembly GCA_903922545.1. The sequence continues at coordinate 1,199 of CAIXUE010000067.1, forward strand.
AGAGCTGATGGATGCCCATGCTGTCGAAATAGAATTCGCACGCCATTCCAATGCCCTGTGGCCAGCTTTTGCGGAAGAGGTTGAAGCTGCCAGCAACCGCATGGTGGGCTATGCCCGCAGCGGCATCCTGATGGTGGCGGCGGATGAGGCAGCGCTGGCCCGGTTGGCCAAGCGGGCGTCCGAGCCCGGCCTTGAGATGCTGGACGCCGCCCAGACCCGCGCCCGGGTCCCTCTGATCACCGGCCCGCAAGTGGGCGCGCTGTGGTCGCCCAAGGAAGCCCAGGTGGATGCCCGGGCACTGAG
>CAIXUE010000068.1 GCA_903922545.1 uncultured Alphaproteobacteria bacterium
CGCGCGGTTTCCTCTTCCGCCGTGGCAATTTCAGCCGTGGAGCGTTCCGCCGCCAGGCTCAGCGCCTGCTGCTCTTCCGACAGCACGGCCATCGCCGCGCCGGCATCGCTGTCCAAACTTTGTTCGCGGTCGATATCGGCGCTGCCCTGGGCGATCAGCTGGCGAATGCGCTGCGCCGCTTCGCGGGCGCGGGTTTCTTCCTGCTCGAGCTGTTCGCGCTGAACGATCAGGCGGTGATGGGTGGCGGATTTTTCCGCTTCGGTCTGGCGCAGCGGCGGGAGCAGTCCCGCGACATCGCTTTGCGCCGCGCTGGCGCGGGCGGCGGTCTCGGTGGCGGTGCCGACAGAGGCGGCGGATTCAGACAATTCACCGGCGGCCGCGGTGGCGCGCGCTTCGGCTTCGATCCAGCGCAGATAATGCGCCAGGGCTTCGGCCTTGCGGATATGGCCCGAAAGATTGCGATAGCGCGAGGCCTGGCGCGCCTGGCGCTTGAGGTTGGCAAGCTGGCCGTCCACTTCCCGGATTACATCTTCCAGGCGCGAAAGATTGGTTTCCGCCGCGCGCAGGCGCAGTTCAGCTTCATGGCGGCGCTGGTGCAGTCCGCCAATGCCGGCGGCTTCTTCCAGGATAGCTCTACGCGCCAGCGGCTTCTGGCTGATCAGAAGGCCGATTTGGCCCTGGCGCACAAAGGCGGTGGAACCGGCGCCTGACGAGGCATCGGCAAAGAAAATCTGCACGTCGCGCTGGCGCACATCGCGGCCATTGATGCGATACACGCTGCCGGCTTCGCGCTCGATGCGGCGCGAAACTTCAATCGTGTCGAAATCGGCATAGGCGCTAACCGCCTTGCGGTCGGCATTGTCGATGAACAGCGTGACTTCGGCGACATTGCGGGCAGGGCGCCCGGCGCTGCCGGCAAAGATCACATCATCCATTTCGCTGCCGCGCACGGATGTGGGGCGGGTTTCGCCCATCACCCAGCGCATGGCGTCGAACAGGTTCGACTTGCCGCAACCATTGGGGCCGATCACGGCGGTAAGGCCGGGCTCGATGAAAAGCTCCGTCGGTTCGACGAAGGACTTGAAACCGGAGAGTCTGAGCCGCGTGAATTTCAAGATGATGCGCCTTGCGTTACCGCCCTGCCGTCATTTTTTGGCAAGCGCGGTGTCAATGAGTTGCTGAAGCTTGGGCCAGGGGACGTCACCAGAAGGCTGGGCGGCGCCATCCACAACAATCGTGGGTGTGCCGGTGATCCCGTATTTCTGTTGGCCATCCTGTGCGACCTGGTTGATCGTGGTGTCGAGACTTGTGTCATTCATGCACTTGTCGGCTTGGTCGGCGCTCATGCCCGCAATGCGGGCCAGCTGAACCAGTCCGTCGTGTACCCCCTGTGGTGTGCCCAGGGCAGGAGTCTCCTGGGCATATTCCGGGTCCCATTTGGGTTGATTCCGGAACAACAGGTCAATGAACGGGAAATACTTATCCTCAGGCATGCAGCGGGCCAGTTTTTCGGCCGCACCGTCGTCGGCGCTGAGCGGGAACACCCGGAATACGTAAAGCACCTTGCCGGTATCGACGTATTTCTGCTTCAGCAGCGGAATAACTTCGGCATTGAAGGCCGCGCAATGCGGGCAGATCGGCGCGGCATATTCGATCATCACCACCTTGGCCTTGGGATCGCCGATGGTGCGGTCGCGCGAGGTCAGGGTGAAGCCGGGTGTGCCGCCCGCCGCCGCGGCGGTAACAGCGTCGTTTGACGAGCCCAGGAAAAACCAGGCCGCGGCGCCCGCCGCAACCAGCACCACCAGGCCCAGAACAATGAAAATCTGTCTCTTGGACAACGCCGTTTCTCCAGCCGTTTCCCCCTGCTTGTGACAGAGGGTCAGGGCGGGTTCAACTTAACGGTTCAGAGCCTTTTGGTCCCGTCTGGTCCACGCCAGCGCGCCAGGCTTTGCAGGGCGGCTTTGACGCCGTCGGGCCCCTGATAAGCATTTGCCGGGTCAGAAGAATTCACAGCTTTCGCGGCTCTGGGTGGGGGCGGCGGGGGTACCCCTTGGCTCAGGCGCCCCTGGACGAATTTGATCCGGCTGACCGCGGGCCGCCCCAGATAGCGGTTGATGCGCTCCATCAGGGCGCGCGACTCATGGCCCAAGAACAAAGCCGCCGCCGGTTCCGCCAACAGGGTGAGGGCTCCGTCACTGGGCGAAAAACGCACTGGCCGGGCAATGCGCGCCACGTCCTGCCCGGCTATTTCCGGCCAATGCAGCACCAGGGTGGGATCGGCAAAGCCGGCGCGGACAAAAGCCGCCGCGCCCACATGCCCGACTTCCCGGCCCACCGCGCCGGCCCAATTGCGCCGGGGCGGCGGCGCGTCCTGGGTTTCGCCCGGTTGTTTTTTGCCTGACTTTTTTTCATGGGGCGGCTGGGTCATGGTCCGATCATGCCAGCATCCCGCATCCCCGTAAAATTGCTTGACTGGTACGACATCCATCGCCGCGTGTTGCCTTGGCGCGCGCCAGCGGGAAAACGTGGCGATCCTTATCGCATCTGGCTGTCGGAAATCATGCTGCAACAGACCACGGTGCAGGCGGTGGGCGCTTATTACCGAAAATTCCTCACCCTCTGGCCAGATGTGAAATCGCTGGCCCGCGCGCCGCAGGACAAGGTGCTGGCCGTATGGGCGGGGCTTGGCTACTACGCACGCGCCCGCAATCTGCATGTCGCCGCCAAAATCGTGGCCGAACAGATGGGCGGAAAATTTCCGCTCACCGCTGATGCGCTGCGCGCCTTGCCGGGTGTTGGCTCCTATACGTCCGGGGCCATTGCCGCCATCGCCTATGACGAACGAAAAGCGGCGATGGACGCGAACGCAGAGCGTGTGATCGCCCGGCTTTACGCTGTCGAAACGCCGATGCCCAAAGCCAAGGCCGAACTTTATGATTTTGCCCAGGCGCTGGTGCCGGCGCGGGCCGGCGATTTCGCGCAAGCCTTGATGGATCTGGGTTCGTCCATTTGCACGCCCAAGCGCCCGTCCTGCAAATCCTGTCCGCTCAGCGCCGATTGCGCGGCCCGCAAAAAAGGCATTCAGGAATTGCTGCCGGTCAAGGCGCCGAAAATCGCCAGGCCGCTCAAACGCGGCGCCGCTTTTGTGGTGCGCGACAAGACCGGCGCCGTGCTGCTGCTCAAGCGGCCTGACAAGGGCCTGCTGGCCTCCATGCTGGAGCCGCCGCAGGGCGTCTGGGAGGAAGAATTTCCGTCAGCGGCGCGGGCGTTGAAACAGGCCCCGTTCGCGGCGGAATGGAAAAAGCGGCCCGGTCTGGTGCGTCACGGTTTCACGCACTTCGAACTGGAAATCGAAGTCTATGCCGCGCAAGTCTTAAAACGCCCCAAAACAAAGGGTCAATGGACACCGGCGGAAAATTTGCGCGACGTCGCCTTGCCGACCGTCATGCGCAAGATTGTGGAACACGGATTGGAAAATGATGGTCCGCTGTTCGCGGCTCAGACCAGTTCGGCCCGCAAGCGCTGACGCAGCACATCAATCGGCACCAGCGCGCCATTGAGTTCAAACTGCCAGAAGGTCCAGCCATTGCAGGCATCCAGACCCTGCACATGCGCGCCCACCTGATGGATGGAGCCCTTGCTGTCGGCGGACACCAGTGTTCCGTCCGCACGGACTTTGGCTTTCTGGTGCTTGCGGGATCCGGTCAGCACCGTTCCCGGCGGCAGCAGCCCACGCTCGACAACCCAGCCGAACGGAATGCGCGGCTCGGCGCGTTTGGAGGGCGTCACCGCGATGGCGTCATTGTCAGCCTGGGTGATGGCGGCGATACGCTTGCGCGCCACTTCGGCATAAGTTTTTTCCCGCTCAATGCCGATGAAATGCCGGCCCAGTCTTTTGGCCACCGCGCCGGTGGTGCCCGAACCGAAAAAGGGGTCCAGAATCATATCGCCCGGCTTGGTGCTGGCCACGATCACGCGGTGCAGCAGCGATTCCGGCTTCTGGGTGGAATGGGCTTTTTCGCCATCGGCGTTTTTCAAACGCTCGCCGCCGGCGCAGATCGGCAGCGTCCAGTCCGAACGCATCTGCAATTCGTCATTCAGCGCCTTCATCGCTTCGTAATTGAAGGTGTATTGCTGCTTGGGATTTTTGGTCGCCCAGATCAGGGTCTCATGGGCATTGGTGAAACGGCGGCCGCGGAAATTCGGCATGGGATTGGTCTTGCGCCAGATCACGTCGTTCAGGATCCAGAAGCCCAGATCCTGCAGCGCCGACCCCACGCGGAAAATATTGTGATAGGAGCCGATCACCCAGATCGAGCCGGTATCCTTCAGCACCCGCCGCGCCGCGCCCAACCATTCCCGGGTAAAGCGGTCATAATCTTCAAAGCTGGCGAACTGGTCCCAATGGTCATCGACTGCATCGACCTTGGACTGGTTGGGCCGCAGCAGGTCGCCGCGCAGCTGAAGGTTATAGGGCGGATCGGCGAAAATCAGATCGGCCGAACCTTCGGGCAGCGCGTTCATTTGCGCCACGCAGTCGCCTTCGATCACCTGGTCCAGTTTCAGCATCGGTCCCGCCCAAAATATCCACAGCGGGATTCACAGTGATTCGGCGGGACTCAGCCGTCAAGAGTCTTGAAGATTCAAAGTCTTACAAATTGAGTCCCCGGATTCATCCCCATACAAGATGTGGTGTACCGGGGAAAAAGAACGGCGGTGGTGAATCGTTACGCCGCAGGTCTTCAGCCCGGCCAGGTGATCGGGGGTGCCATAGCCCTTGTTGCTGCGCCAGTTATAGCCGGGATGTTCCTCGTGCAG
>CAIXUE010000069.1 GCA_903922545.1 uncultured Alphaproteobacteria bacterium
AGAGCGACGACGGTTTTGTCATCGCCGAAATGGATCTGAAATTGCGCGGGCCGGGTGAGGTTCTGGGCCGGCGGCAGAGCGGGATGGAGGAATTCCGCATGGCAGATCCGTCCGCGCATGGTGAACTTCTGGCGATTGCGCATGATGATGCACGGCTGGTGCTGGCGCGCGATCCGGATTTGAAAAGCCCGCGCGGCGATGCCTTGCGTGTGCTGCTGTACCTGTTCGGGCGGGATGACGCGGTACGTTACCTGCGCACAGGCTAGGCTTTTTTGGCGCTCAGCATGTCTTTGAGCGCGGCGCGCCAATCCTGGCCGCGGCCGAGCCGGGCGTGGATTTTGTCCATGGACAGCACGCTGTAAGCGGGCCGGATTGCCGGACTGGGATATTCAGCGGAAGGAATGGCGATGATGTCGGGCTTGCGCGCCAGAAGGCCAAGGTTCAGCGCCTCGTCGCGGATGGCCAGCGCAAAGCCATGCCAGCTTGTTTGCCCCTCATCGGTGAAATGAAAAATACCTGCCTCGTCCTGGAGCCGCCACAAGGTGCGCGCCAGATTGCGCGCCCGGGTGGGCGTGCCGACCTGGTCAGCGACGACCTTGATTTCATCGCGTACGGCCATAAGATCCAGCATGGTGTTCACAAAATTTCGGCCCTGCTGTGCATAAAGCCAGGCACTGCGGACAATCAAACTGTCGGGATATTCACGCCGGACGAGATCTTCGCCTTCCCGCTTGCTGCGGCCATAGGCGTTGAGGGGATTGGGCGCAGCGGTTTCAGGATAGGGTTCATGCGCTGTGCCATCGAACACATAGTCGGTGGAAAGATGAATCAGCCGTATCTTGCGATCACGGCATAGCGAAGCAAGGTGCGCGGGACCCTGGGCATTAATGGCCCACGCCTCGCCTGCATGGCTTTCCGCCCCATTCACATCGGTATAAGCGGCGGCGTTGATCACCAATGATGGGCGAACTTCATCAAGCCAATGTCGCAACTGCTCCGGATTGGTGATGTCGCAGTCGCCACGCGGCGGCGCGGCGAATTTGATGTCCTGGGGCGCAGTGGCTTGCAGCGCCTGCCCAACCTGCCCCGCCCCGCCCAGGATCAGGCACGTCATGACGCCAGCTCGGCCTGCGCCAGCACGGGCGCTGCGGCATCCTTGGGCGAAAGCAGCGGCGCATTATCGAGCGGCCAAGTGATGCCCAAGGCGGGATCGTTCCAGGCAATGGCGCGCTCCCACTCCGGCGCGTAATAATCAGTGCATTTGTAGAGAAGCTCGGTGCCGTCCTCCAGGCACAGAAAGCCATGCGCGAAGCCGGGCGGAATCCAGCATTGCCGATTGTTGCGGGCCGACAATTCCACCCCAACCCAGCGCCCAAAAGTCGGTGAGGCGCGGCGCAGATCCACCGCAACATCGAACACCGAGCCGGCAATGACCCGCACCAGCTTTCCTTGTGGTTGACGCAATTGATAGTGCAGTCCGCGCAGCGCGCCTTTTGCCGAGCGGCTGTGATTGTCCTGTACAAAGTTCAGATCCAGGCCCAGCCCGGCCATGGTGCGGGCGTTCCAGCTTTCGAAAACCTGGCCGCGCGCATCGCCAAAAATTTTCGGCGTCAGGATTTTGACATCCGGTATGTCGGTCGCAGCGATGTCCAAACCGTCCCCCAGGCAGGCATACTGCAATGCACCGCTTTTGGGCGCAAGCTGCGGGTCATCGCACGGAAGAGCGGCGAATTACGAGCGCTACCAGAGCGGCGGCGTGAGCACCAGATCGTCGTGCAGAGCGAGGTCCGCCCAATTCAGGTCCGGCAGGGGCTGGCCCGCAGCCGTCAGAATTTCATCCATCATGGGAAGACTGGTAACGCCGACCAGGCCATAAGTGATTTGCGGATGCGTCAGCACAAAGCCCAGCGCAGCCGCCAGCGGCGTGACGCCGGCTTCAGCGATCCGCGCCCGCAAATTGCGGAAATAGGGCACGGCGTGCTGGAATTTTTCAGGCAGCTTTTCCAGAAACAGCAGACCTTGCAGGAACACCGAACGGGCGTGGATTTCGACGCCCATCCCGGCCAGCCGCGCCAGCGTGCCATCGGCTTCAAGGCGCTGATCCAGAAGACTGAAAGGGATTTGCATCACATCCGGTTTGAAACGTGCCGCAAGCGCGGCGGGATCATCAGAGACATAGGCGGAAATGCCCAGCTTGCGGAACAGCCCTTCTTCTTTCAGGGCCTGAAGGGCATCCCAGAATTCATTACCCGCCGCGCCGGCAAGATCTGCGGCCCGATGCACCAGCAATGTATCCAGATTCAGAGTGCGTGCCGACTGGCGCACCCGCGCAATCACAGCGTCCAGGCCGTTTTGCAGGCTGATCGTTTTGCTCACAATGCGAAATGGCGTGGTATCCAACCCTCCCAGAACCGTTTCCGCCACGCCGTAATTGGCGGCCGTGTCCAGAAGCGTGACGCCAGCTTGCGCGGCGTGAGCAAGAATTTGCGCCACTTCGCCGGCGGGCACCTGGCCGCGCCGGTTGGAAACACCATAAGCCTGACCGAACTGAACCGAACCCAGGCCAAGCTTTTTGATGCGGGCGGCGCAAAG
>CAIXUE010000070.1 GCA_903922545.1 uncultured Alphaproteobacteria bacterium
CTGGCTCATATTGACGTGATCGTTGGGATGAACCGGCTTCTTGGAGCCCATCGTGCCGCCCAGCATCTGGATGGCGCGATTGCTGATCACTTCATTGGCGTTCATGTTGGACTGGGTGCCCGATCCGGTCTGCCACACCACCAGCGGGAAATGCTCGTCCAGCTTGCCATCGATCACTTCCTGGGCGGCGGCGATAATGGTTTCGCCAAGCTTCTTGTCCAACCCGCCCAGCGCCATGTTGGTCTCAGCGGCGGCGCGCTTGACGATGCCCAGCGCCCGGACCACCGGCAGGGGCTGCTTTTCCCAGCCGATCTTGAAGTTGCCCAAACTGCGCTGGGCCTGCGCGCCCCAATAGCGGTCAGCGGCCACTTCGATTGGCCCGAAGGTGTCGGTCTCGGTGCGGGTTTTGTCAGCCATTGAGCGCCCTTTCGGAAAGGCGATCCGGGTACTATTTCTTGCGGAAAGAGTCGAGGCTGACCACTTCGCCCGGCGGGGCTGCGGGCTTTTCCACCACGGGCGCGGGCTCTTCGGGCACCGGCGCTTCGCCGGCCGGCGCATCGGGACCGGGCACCACCACGGGGCCGGCCTTGGCGGCCTCGCCTTCGCTGCGGAACTGCAGGCCGAACTGCACCCCGGGGTCAAAAAACGCCGTCAGCGCATTGAACGGAATATGCAGCGGTGCGGGCAATTTTTTGAAAGTCAGCGTCACCTCGAAATAATCCTCCTTCACCTTCAGCGCCCAATATTGGTGCTGGATGATGATGGTCATTTCGTCGGGATACTGCTCCTTCAGGAAATCGGGAATGTCCACGCCTTCGGCATGGGTCTTGAAGGTCAGATAAAAATGATGCGCGCCAATCAGGCCGGATTTTTCAATGCGCCGAAGCGCGTCGCGCACCACGCCGCGAAGCGCCGAATCCGTCAGGGCCTGATAACCGATAAAGTCTTTTGCCATGGGTCCGGTGAGACTAAGCGCCGGTCATGAGGAGTCAATCCGCGTTCCCAAAGCCCCAAAAACGCACAAATTTGTCGCAATGCCCCAATTTCCGGAACCGGACGCGCGTCAACCCCGTTGTCCCGGTGCAGGTAAGGGCTTTTTATTAAATGAAAATCGCACAAATCGCGCCCCTGGTCGAAAGTGTCCCACCCCGGCTTTATGGCGGGACCGAGCGTGTCGTTTCCTGGCTGACCGAGGAACTGGTGCGCCAGGGACATGAGGTGACGCTGTTCGCAAGCGGTGATTCTCAGACCCGGGCCGAACTGTCCGCGGTTGTGCCGCGGTCCCTGCGCCTGGACGGCATTCACAATTCGACGTCCTACAACAACATCATGCTGGATCAGGTCGCCGCTCGCAAAGACGAGTTCGACGTCCTGCATTTCCACATCGACTTTTTCCACTATCCGGTCTTTCGCAACATGGCGCATAAAACGCTGACCACGCTGCATGGCCGCCAGGACCTGCCCGAGCTTCCCGACATTTACCGCGCCTTCCCGCACATGCCGCTGGTTTCCATTTGCGATCACCAGCGTTTGCCTGTGCCGCCGGTGAACTGGATGGGCACGGTCTATCACGGCCTGCCCGAGGGCCAGTTTCGCCTGGCGGGCGGCCAGGGCGGCTATCTGGCGTTTCTGGGACGTATCTGTGCCGACAAGGGGCCGGTGGAAGCGATCGAGATCGCGCGCCGCACTGGCTTTGCCCTCAAGATCGCCGCGAAGATCGATCCGGTGGATCAGCCTTATTTCGATGAAGTCGTGGCACCCCTAATTGCCGCCAGCCCGCATGTAGAATTTATCGGCGAAATCAATGACCGGCAGAAACAGGAGTTCCTGGGTCAGGCCCGCGCGCTTCTGTTCCCCATCGCCTGGCCCGAACCGTTCGGCCTGGTGATGATCGAAGCCATGGCCTGCGGGACTCCCGTGGTGGCGTTCGCGCAGGGTTCGGTGCCCGAAATCATGGAAGACGGTTTGACCGGCTTTGTGGTGAACGACGTGGAAGGCGCGGTGCGGGCTATCGCCCAGCTTCCCCGTCTTTACCGTCCTTCTGTCCGCGCCCGTTTTGAAGAACGCTTTTCGGCCAGGGCGATGGCGCGCGATTACCTGAAAATTTATGACCGGCTGGCGCGAGCGCAAAATCCCGCCATCCAGGCTGCGTGATATTTTTCTAGATTGGATATGATTATGGAGGCCAAACCCCTCCCGCAAACGCCTTTTCCCCAGCAAAGCGGGGATGAGACGGCGTCATTTTACATTCAGGCCACGCAGTCCATTCAGGAGCGCTGGCCGCGCACCCTCAAACAGGGCGACAGCTTCGCTTTGTTCGACACCATGGGCGATATTGTCGAGCCGGGCACCACCCCGGGCGGCCTTTTTCACAATGACACGCGCTATCTTTCCGGCGTGCAGCTTCTGATCGATGGCGCACGGCCGCTGCTTTTATCTTCGGCGGTGGAAGACGACAATGTCGTGCTGACCGTCGATCTGGCCAATCCCGATATCTATCAGGGCGGCAAGGTGGTCCTGCCGCGCGAGACGCTGCA
>CAIXUE010000071.1 GCA_903922545.1 uncultured Alphaproteobacteria bacterium
CGCTGGCCCTGACGGGCGCCAGCGACGCGATCAAGGGGCGGCTGGAACGCAACTGCGATGTGATCCTGACCATGGCGCGGCTTACTTCCGCCGACAGCGCCGACGCCATTTCCAAAGGCTCGGCGCAATTTGTGCTGGAAGATGCCGTGGTGGCGCTGCCGCTTGGCGATGTGATCGATTTCGCCAAGGAACGCGCCCGGCTGGAAAAAGACCTCAAGAAAGCCCAGGAAGAAATCGCCCGCTTTGACGCCAAGCTCTCCAACGAGCAGTTCGTTTCCAAGGCGCCTGAAGATGTGCTGGCCGAGCAGCGCGAAAAACGGGCCGAGGCTGCGGCGCTGGCAACCCGCCTGGGCGAAGCCATTTCAAGGTTGGCCTAAAAGACTCTTCCTTAAAGACCATGGAGGCCGCGCGGTTGTGAAAGCATTTGCGGCTGCCTAGATATTCCGGACCGCTTTTCCTGCCGGAGTTTCCATGCCCACTTTGTTCGATCCCCTGAAAGTCGGCGCGCTGACGCTGCCCAACCGCATTGTCATGGCGCCGCTTACCCGCAGCCGCGCCACGCCTGATACCCGCGTGCCCACGGAACTTGCCGTGGAATATTACCGCCAGCGGGCGGGGGCAGGCATGATCCTGACCGAGGCCACCAGCGTCACGCCCATGGGTGTGGGCTATGCCGCGACGCCGGGCATCTGGTCGGACGAACAAACTGAGGGCTGGAAGAAAATCACTGACGCTGTTCACGCCGAAGGCGGGCGCATTCTGCTCCAGCTTTGGCATGTCGGCCGCATTTCCGATCCGCTGTTCCTGAATGGAGAGACGCCGGTTTCCGCCAGTGCGGTGCGGCCCAAGGGGCATGTTTCGCTGGTGCGCCCGGAAAAGGAATATGTGACGCCCCGCGCGCTGGAGCTTTCCGAAATCCCAGGTGTGATATCCGCTTATAAAAAAGGCGCACAAAACGCCAAGGCCGCCGGTTTCGACGGCGTGGAGGTTCATGGCGCCAATGGCTATCTGCTGGATCAGTTTCTGCAGGACAAAACCAACCAGCGCACCGATCCTTATGGCGGCAGCCTGGAGAACCGCGCCCGGCTGATGCTGGAAGTCGCCGATGCCGTATGTGAGGTGTGGGGTGCAGACCGCGTCGGCATGCATCTGGCTCCGCGCATGGACAGCCACGACATGGGCGACAGCAATCCGCTTGCGACCTTCACCTATGTCGGGCGCGAGCTTGGCAAACGCGGATTGGCGTTTATCTGCGCCCGCGAGAAAGTGGCGGGCGATTCCATCGGCCCCGCCATCAAACAGGCCTTTGGCGGCGTCTTCATCGCCAACGAAGCGTTCACGCAAGACAGCGCCGAAAGCCTGCTGGCCGAAGGCAAAGCCGATGCGGTGGCGTTCGGAAAACTTTTCATCGCCAATCCCGATTTGCCGAAGCGATTCGCGGCTCATGCGGCGCTGAATGAATGGAACGTGCAGACTTTTTATTCCGGCGGCGCGGCCGGTTATACCGACTATCCGGCACTATAGGCCGCGCCCGCTCCGGAACGAACCGGGCGCATTGCCGTTTTCTCATCGAATTCCATGGCTGAAAAGCGAGGAACAGATGACTCATTTTGGCAAAATCGCGGCGGCGGCCGTGTTGGCGCTTGGCGCAGGTACCGTTTCGGCCTCTGCCGACAGTTGCAGTGGCCATTCTCATGACACCGGCACGGCGGTTGGCGCGGTTGGCGGTGGCCTCATTGGCGGCTTGGCGACCCACAGTGTGGTGGGTGGCCTGGGCGGCGCGGTGATCGGCGGCCTTGCCGGCAACGCCATTTCGCGCGGCAATGACTGCCATCATGCCCGCCGTTACTCTTACATGGATAGGAACGGCCACCGGCACTATTACTATCGCTGAGTGAAAAAACCGATTTGGAGACACCGGAGGCGAAAACCTCCGGTGTTTTTTTATTGCTTGCAGAGCAGTCCTGCTGAAATTCCGGCTTGAACCGGCAAGGGGGGCAGGGCCATAGTCCGCGGCCTTTTCGCGGATAGCCCCATGACCAAATTCGATAAATCCCGCCTGCCCAGCCGCCATGTGACCGAAGGGCCCAGCCGGGCGCCGCACCGTTCATTCCTCTACGCCATGGGCCTGACCGAGGAGCAAGTTCACCAGCCCCTGATCGGCGTGGCCAGCTGCTGGAACGAAGCCGCGCCCTGCAACATCGCCCTGATGCGCCAGGCCCAGTCGGCCAAGCAAGGCGTCAAGGATGGCGGCGGCACGCCGCGCGAATTCTGCACCATCACTGTCACCGACGGCATCGCCATGGGCCATGAGGGGATGAAGTCCTCGCTGGTGTCGCGCGAAGTGATCGCGGACTCGGTCGAACTGACCATGCGCGGCCATTGCTATGACGGGCTGGTGGGTCTGGCCGGCTGCGACAAGTCTTTGCCGGGCATGATGATGTCCATGCTGCGCCTGAATGTGCCGAGCGTGTTCCTGTATGGCGGCTCGATCATGCCGGGCCGCTTCCACGACAAGGACGTCACCGTGCTGGACGTGTTTGAAGGCGTCGGCCAGCATTCCGCCGGCAAGATGCCGGAAAGCGAATTGTGTTTGCTGGAAAAAGTCGCTTGTCCCGGCGCCGGCGCGTGCGGCGGCCAGTTCACCGCCAACACCATGGCCTGTGTCGCCGAGGCCATCGGCCTGGCGCTGCCTTATTCATCGGGCCCGCCGGCCGTGATCCTGGAGCGCGATGATTTTGCGCTGAAGGCCGGTCAGACCGTGATGAAGCTGCTGGAAAAGAACCTGCGCCCCCGCGATATCGTCACCCGCAAATCTTTCGAGAATGCGGCGATGGTGGTGGCCGCCACGGGTGGTTCGACCAACGCGGCGCTGCATCTGCCCGCCATGGCCAATGAGGCCGGGATCAAATTCGACCTGTTTGATGTGGCCGAAGTTTTCAAGAGGACGCCCTATATCGCCTCCATGAAGCCGGGCGGCAAATATGTCGCCAAGGATCTGTGGGAAGCCGGCGGCATGCCGATGCTGATGCGCGCCCTGCTGGACGCTGGCCTTCTGCATGGCGATTGCATGACCGTGACCGGCAAGACCATCGCGGAAAATCTGAAGGACCTGAAATTCGATCCCAACCAGAAAGTCATCGTGCCGGCGGACAAGCCGTTGGCCCCGACAGGCGGTCTGGTCGGCCTGAGAGGCAATCTGGCGCCGGAAGGCGGGGTGGTGAAGATCGCCGGTCTCAAGCATCTGAAGCATCGCGGCCCCGCGCGGGTTTTCGATTGCGAGGAAGATTGCTTTGATTTCGTCCAGGCGCGGCGTTACCGCGAAGGCGATGTGCTGGTGATCCGCTGGGAAGGCCCCAAGGGCGGCCCCGGTATGCGCGAAATGCTTTCCACCACCGCGGCGCTGTACGGCCAGGGCGTTGAGAATATCGCCCTGATCACCGACGGACGTTTTTCGGGCGCCACGCGTGGGCTTTGCGTCGGCCATGTTGGGCCGGAAGCGGCGGATGCCGGACCGATTGGCCTGTTGCGCGACGGCGACATCATCGTGATCGACGCCGAAAAGGGCACGATGGATGTCGAACTGTCGGACGCCGAACTGGCGGAGCGGAAGAAAAGCTTCACCCCCAAAGCGCCCGCTTTCAAGACCGGCGTTTTGGCGCGTTATGCCAAAAATGTCGGCCCGGCGCGTGATGGGGCGGTGACAACGCCCGGCGCCAGCGAAGAAGTGCGCTGTTACGCGGATATCTGACACAGGTGCCGGCGCTTTCCGTCATCATTCCCTCCCGGCTGGCAAATGATTCCGCCGGGAGGCCGTTTCTGGAAAAAGCGGTCCAATCCATCCGGGGGCAGACCGGCCATTCGATGGGCCTGCAAATTGTCGTCGGCATAGATGCCGGCGCCGTGCCGCCCAAAGGGTTGGGCAATGTCCAGTTTGTCGAAAGCCAGGGCAAGTCGCAGGCCGCAGCCCTTAACGCCGCAGCGGGCGCGATCACGGGCGATTATGTCGCCATCCTGGAAGATGACGATCAGTGGAATCCGGGTTTTCTGTTTTGCGCCTTTGGCATGCTGAAGCAGGATTTTGATTTCTGCTCTTCGACCCATCTGGAAGTGACGCCGGAAGGCGCCATCATCCAGGTGAACGAATTTCCCACGCCATCCAGCTGGGTGATGCGCCGGGCGGTGTGGGACAAGGTTGGCCTGTTCAACGAGGAATACCGCATTCATCTGGACAATGAATGGCTGGGACGGTTGGGCGAAACCGATGCCCGGCGCGTGCATCTTTGCGAAGCCACCACGCCGATGGACTATAATGTGCTGTCCAAAAGCCGGCCTTCGCTGTCTTTGCTGCTGCAAAACGCCAAGCCCAAAATCGAACTGGCGCGGCATGACTCGCCCTGGCCATTGGTGGTGCGGCTTTGCCATCCAGGCTCCGGCATGGCCCAGGTGCGCACCACGGACGCCGCGCGCGAGCGCAGCGAAATGGAATTGGAGCAGCTGATCAGCCGCTTTGGCCATAATCCCTGGTAAGCCGCGTTTACCTTAAGAGGCCAAAAAACCCGCGCTGGACGCTTGCCCGGGCGTAGCCGCTTGGTAAATTGGCGCCTTCGGTGGGAACAACATGAAAAAACTTGCCTTTGCCCTGGGCCTGCTTTTGACCTTCGCCTTGCCCGTCGCCGCGGGCAGCGCGCACGAATCCGATGTGCAACTGGCGCTGTTCCAGCCGCGCACCATTTTTCATTCCGGCATCACACATGCCCACACCATTGCGCTGACATTTGACGATGGCCCCAACGCTCATACCGAGGAAGTGCTGGACGAACTTGCCAAGCTGCATATCAAGGCGACCTTCTTCATTGTCGGCCATATGGCGCATCTGCATCCGGCCACCCTGGCGCGCATCGCTGCCGAGGGACATCTTCTGGCCAATCACAGCGCCACCCATGTGATGATGGGTTCGTCATATGACGCCGAACCGGAAAAACTGCTGGACCAGCTGCGCGATGTGGACGCTCAGATCGAGCCTTTGATGCATTCGGGCGACAAACTTTTCTATCGCGCGCCTTACGGCGCCTGGAAAAGCGCCCATGCACAGATTCTCAACAATGATCCCAAGCTGCGCAATTACATCGGCCCGATCTATTGGGATATCGGCGGCGACATTTCCATGTCGCGCGACGGCTATGTGATGAGCTCGGCGGACTGGGATTGCTGGCATCTGCACTGGTCGGCCAAGACATGCGCCAAGGGGTATCTGCGCGAAGCCCGCCGCAAGGATGGCGGCGTGATCCTGATCCATTGCATTCAAAGCCAGTCCGCGGCCCTGGTGGCGGCCGTGGTGCCGGCCCTGATCGAGGAGGGCTACAGCTTTGTGCGCCTGGATCAGATGCCGGAATACCGCCAGTACGAGACGCCCGAAGGCGGCAGCGCCGTAGCCGAAAATCTTCCAAAGCAGGAAATGGTGCGGGTAAGCACGATCAAATAGCCCGCTTGCGCCCAGGCATTGCGCGCTCTCCGGCCCTCCGATATTTCAGTGCAACGGACAGGTGGCCGAGTGGTTTAAGGCAGCAGTCTTGAAAACTGCCGTGGGCGCAAGTCCACCGTGAGTTCGAATCTCACCCTGTCCGCCAATCAATTGCCCCGTTCGACCGAAACATCATAAGCATAGCCGCCCGGCACCGGGCTTTTGGCCAGCACGATCCGGTCTTTGGGCCCCACCACGCCCAGCTCGACCACATCGTCCGGCAGCAGCACATAGGTCCGGCCCCGGTCCACCACCATCAGAATGGCGTCCCGCACCAGCCCGCTCTTCGCCATCCGCATCAGTTGCGAAAAATAGGGCTCATCCCGCCACATGCCCGCCGCGCCGGAATCCACCTGCACCGTCATCCGGCTTTTGCTGTCCTGCGTCAGCACCATTTTGCATTTGTTGGGCTTCCATTCCGGGCCCAGCAAAGGGTCTTCCAGCCAGCGGCAGGAAAATCCGCGGCATGCGTTGGGCCTGGTCTCATAAATGCTGCAACCGTGCCCCGGCAGAATGTGCTTGCACCATTGGTCGCGCGGCTTGGCGATCTCGGCCACGCCCATGGTCTTGCAGCAGAGCGTGCAGTCACCGCAGCTTTTTCCCACAGCGCCCATGGTTACGATGTAATCATAACATTACATAAAAGCAAGATTGTAGTTTTGAGCCGGGCGATTATGTTCAGCACAACGGCTTGCCACCTTCCTTCCGCAGCCATGCGAAGGCTGCTAGGTTCATTGCCGCATCCGGCGCCTCAAAAACCGGAGCGGACAATTCTCAAAAGGGGAGACATTTCATGAGACGCATTGCTTCACGCGCCATGCTGGGCGCGCTGCTGGCCGCCGGCAGCCTGTTTACGGGCGCACAGGCCCAGATTTCCACCAAGGCGCAGCAGGCCGAAACCGACGCCATCGACGCCAAAACACCCAAGCTGAAATACAAGGAAGAAGTGCTCCAGCTCACCGTGCCCGGACAGACCATGGGCGAGGCCGTGGGCGTGGATGTGGATTCCAAGAACAATATCTATGTCTATTCCCGCACCAATCCGCAGGGCACGGCGCGCGGCGGCATCGCCGCCATGCTGTGGGAATTTTCCCCAAGCGGAAAGTTCATGCGCGAGATCGGCCCCAACAACTATGCCAAATCCTTTGCCCATTCGGTGCGTCTCGACCGCAGCGACAATATCTGGCAGGTCGATGAAGGCTCGGGGATGATCGTCAAATACAATCAGGCCGGCTTTCCGGTCGAACAATTCGGCCGCACGCCCGAATCCATCGACTATCTGGAACAGATGCTGGAAAAGCGGGGGCGCGGCTATGAAGGCGACGCCCGCAACGAAGGCAAGCCGAAGGACATGGTGAAGTGGCTGCATCCCGATGGCGGCATTGGCACCTTCAACCGGCCGACCGATGTGAACTGGGACAGCCACGGCAACATCTTCGTCACCGATGGCTATGGCAATTCGCGCCTGGTGAAGATTGCGCCCGGCGGCCATTGGCTGGGCACCGTCGGTACCTGGGGCACCGGTCCCGACCAGTTCAACATCATTCACAGCGTGACGGTGGACGCGCACGACAATGTCTATGCCGCCGATCGCAACAATCACCGCATCCAAGTCTATGACGACAATCTGAAGTTTGAAAAATCCATCACCGGCATGGGCGCGCCCTGGGGCCTTTGCATTCCCAAAGCCGATGCCAGCGGCAAGCAGTATATCTTCAGCTCCGACGGCACTTCGGGCAAGCTCTACAAGATCGATCTGGTCAGCGGAAAGGTCGTGGGCTGGGCGCAAACGAGCCTGGGGCGCGGCGAAGACGATGCTGGCCGCCTGATCCACGAGATCGGCTGCAAGGAACCCAATGTGGTCTATCTGGGTTCGGCCATCCTGTGGAATGTCACCAAGGTGACCATCCAGTAACCACAGCGTTCATCGAAACAGCGAAAGGCGGGCCCAAAAGGTCCGCCTTTTGTCTTTTGGGGGCCGCTGTTTTACTTTTGCATTTCCATGATTCGGAACGCGCTTTCCACGCATTGCACCAGGGGACTTGCCGCCACCATGCTGCTGTCTCTGGCGGCTTGCGGTACGTTTCGCGCGCCCGCGCCGCCGCCGCGCATTGTGCCGGAAGACCATGCTGTTCAGGTGCCGCCCAATGCCGGCGTCTATAAGGTCGGCGATCCGTATGAGATCGGCAATGTCTGGTACTATCCCCATGAGCAGCCCGATTATGATGAAACCGGCATCGCCTCGTGGTACGGGCCGGATTTCTACGGCAAATACACCGCCAACGGCGAATTGTATGACGGCAACCAGCTCACCGCCGCCCATCGCACCTTGCCGTTGCCGGTCAATGTGCGGGTGACCAATCTGGACAATGGCAAATCCATCATTGTGCGGGTGAATGACCGCGGCCCTTACGCCCGTGGCCGCATCATCGATCTGTCGCGCCGGGCCGCCGAGTTGCTGGATGTGGTCAAGTCCGGCACGGCGCGGGTGCGGGTTACCTATATCGGCCGCGCCGACATCAATGGCGCGCCACCGCCGGATGAAACACCGCCCGAAATCGCCAATGCGCTGCCGGCCGTGCCGGTACCGCCGGTGGATCAATCCGGCCTCAACATTGTGCCCGGTGTTCCGGTGGCGCCGCCGATTATGGTGGTGCCGCTGCCCGCGCCAGTTCCGTTGCCTGTGCCCCAGCTTGCCTCCAACGAACCCACGGGCAAGGTGGATAAAGTTCCCGTGCCGCCTACAACGCACCTTTATGTCCAGGTCGGCGCTTTCAGCAAATTGGAGAATGCCCAGCGGCTGGCGAAAAGCCTGGGCGGCGACTTGCGTATCTCAACCCTTCAACGCGGCGGCCAGACGCTTTATAGAGTGCGAACCGGCCCGCTCAATTCGGTTCAGGACGCCGATGCCGCTCTGGCGCGGATCAGCGGCACGGGCAGCGGCGACGCACAAATCGTAGTCGATCAATAAGAATCTGTTGGAAAAGCACGGAGCCTCAATGCGGCGAATTTTTATCATCCTTCTGTCCAGTCTCATCCTTTCCACGCCGGCTTTCGCCGCCATGGACACCAGCGCCGAGCATGCGCTGCTGATGGACGCCGCCACCGGCCAGGTGCTGTGGCAGAAGGAAGGCCTGACGCCGATGCCGCCGGCCTCGATGTCCAAGCTGATGACACTGGAGCTTTTGTTTCAGCGGCTGGCGGACGGGCGGATGAAACTCACCGAAACCCTGCCGGTGTCCGAACGCGCCTGGCGCACCCAGGGCTCCAAGATGTTTGTCGAGCTGGGCACCAGCATCCCCGTCGAAGACCTGATCCGCGGCATCATCACCCAGTCGGGCAATGACGCCTGTGTGGTGGTGGCCGAAAGCATCGGCGGCACCGTCGAAGGCTTTGTGAAGATGATGAATGACCGGGCCAAACAGCTCGGCCTTGCACAATCCACTTTCGTCAATCCTGACGGTTTGCCGGACCCGCCCGGTCAGGAAATGAGCGCGCTGGATCTGGCCAAGCTTTCGCGTCATCTGATCAACGACTACCCGCAATATTATCACTATTTCAGCGAGAAGAGTTTTACCTGGCACGGCATCACCCAGCCCAATCGCGATCTGGTGATCTCCAGCCTGCCGGGCGCCGATGGCCTGAAGACCGGGCACATCGATGAATCCGGCTATGGCATCACCATCTCGGTGAAGCGCGACAATCAGCGTTTCATCCTGGTGCTCAACGGCCTTCGGTATCCGCAATATCACAACGACTATTTCCCCAACATCAAGCGCTCGGAAGAAGCCGGCCGGGTGATGGACATGGCGTTCCGGGAATTCCGCGCCTATCCGGTCTTCAAGGCGGGGCAGGTGGTCGGCCAGGCGCAGGTCCTCAAGGGCGCGGTGCCAAGTGTGGCGGTGGTGGTACAAAAACCGCTGGCCGTGACCATGCAGGTGGATTCCCATGACAAGATGCAGACGGTGGTCAAAACCGATCCCGGCCTGACCGCACCCATCGCAGCGGGCCAGCGCGTCGGCACCGCCACCATCACTGCGCCGGATTTTCCCGGGTTTACGGTTCCTGTCTATGCCGCTGAGCAGGTCAATGGCGCCAGCATCGTCCAGCGTGTCATGGGCCTTTTCTCCAAGAAATAGCGGGTCGGCAAGAAATGACGGGGAAATTCATCACCCTGGAAGGCGGCGAGGGGGCGGGCAAATCCACCCAGGTAAAACGCCTGGCCGCCGCGCTGGAAAAAAAAGGCATCGCCACGTTGCTCACCCGCGAACCGGGCGGCTCACCGGGCGCCGAAGAAATTCGCGGGCTTCTGGTCAATGGTGCGCCCGGCCGCTGGGATGCTTTGACCGAAACGCTGCTGGTCTATGCCGCCCGCGCCGATCACGTGAAGCGCACCATCGGGCCGGCCCTGCTGGCCGGCAAATGGGTGATCTGCGATCGGTTCACGGATTCCACTTATGCCTATCAGGGCGCGGGCAGGGGACTGGCGCGTGAAACCATCCGGCGGATCGATGCAGTGGTGCTGGATGATTTTCGCCCGGACCTGACGCTGATGCTGGACCTGGAGGTGGAGACGGGCCTTGGCCGCGCCACCGCGCGGGGCGCGGCGGAATCCCGCTTTGAGAATTTCGACCGCGATTTTCATGCCCGGCTGCGCCAGGCTTTCCTGGATATCGCCCGGCGCGATCCCGCACGCTGCCATGTGATTGACGCGAGCCAGGATCAGGATGCGGTGGAAGCGGCGATTTGGGCCGCCATCAGCCGGAAATTTGCTCTATAAAACCGCATGGCCAAGCGCAAAAGCGAACCCGTAG
>CAIXUE010000072.1 GCA_903922545.1 uncultured Alphaproteobacteria bacterium
ACATCGAAGAATTTCGTGCCCAGGAAGTCGAACAGGCCCGCCGTAATCTGACGGCCGATGATCTGCTTCTGGTAGGAAATCACATCCGCCACTTCCAGCGTGTTGGTGTTGACCAGGCGCATGTCCAGGCCGACATTCATCACATAGTCGCTGCCGCTCAGCGTGCCGGTGGTGGCATTGGTGGCGGTGCCGCCGCCATTGCCGCTGATATTCTCGGACCGGACGTTGAAGTTCAGTTCGGTGATGCCGCCCACAATGTAATAGTCGGAGCCGGGAATGGCGCCGGCGATGATGCGGCGATAGTCGCCGCCTTGCGGGCTCTGATCAGACGCGATCAGCTTGTTGTTGGCGTATTTCAGCTCCATTTCGGCGACCGACGTGTCGAAACGCTCGACCATGTGGATGCCGGCCTTGTTCAGGGCGGTCATCGCCATCAGGGCCGCACCGCTGGTGATTTTCTTGCCTGAGCCGTCGGATTCCGTCTTGCCGGTATAGTCGGCGATCTGGCCGACCGCGATGCGGACCGGATGCTGGTTGACGATGCCGCTCATGCAGCGCAGGGCTGACGAATAGGGCGTTTCGTTGGTGATCACCGGCGCGCCGCCGATCGGAGACGTGTAGCGGCCGACCGAGTCGGCCTGCGGGCTGATGCAGCCTTCCAGCGCCAGTGTGGCGAGGATCAAGACCAGAGGCTTGATCAGATGTTTGCGTCCGCGGCGAGTCATGGGAGGGGCGTCCCTTCTTTCCTAATTACTTCAGTTATTGTTCAGACTGACAGTCGCCGTCTGATTTCCGTTATTGACCTGGGTCGTATCCACCACGGTGGTGTTGTGGCTTCCCAGCACGACGACGTTGAGCGAATTACCGATCGCAGAAGCTTGGCCGTACTGTGCACCTGCACCGCTTGTGCCAACTCCGGCATTGGCGGCCTGCGTTCCGGTCTGAGACGAATACTGCGCCGACTCGAACTGGCCATTGACCAGCGTCAGGTTGCCGTTGGGATCGCGCAGCTGAAAATTGGACGGCGTGTTCGAGGTGCTCGCGCCATAACCGTTATAGTTGGACGAGCCGGCCCAAGTTTGCGCCTGGGCGGTGGTGGCGCCCAGAACGCTCAGAAGCGCCAGGGCGAGGAGTTTCTTCGAATGGGGCATAATGTCTGTTCCGCTATTGCTCGTCTCCAACAGAGCAACCGCCGTGCCAGCTTCTTAATCGCCGTTAAGCCCTGTCCGTCCCGGGCTGGGACGGCGCAACGCCAAAAAAGGCACAAACGCTGGAGTTTGGGACGGGCGGGCGGGCGCCCATCGGAACAAAAGAAGATGGCGTGTCCCGCCTTGCGCCGGTGCCTGTCCCGATCCGGGACATTTGCCGCCAGCGCCGCCAGCCCCTAGATAAGCCCATGGCCTTTCTTGCGCCCCAGGCACCCCGCCAGCCCATTTTTCGCGCCCCGCTGGTGGTGGTGCTGCTGATTGCGCTGCTGGTGGCGGCGCATGTGGCGCGCACCCTGTTGCCGCCAGAGCAGTCTTTGGCCCTGATTGACCGCTTCGCCTTTATCCCGGCGCGCTACAGCACGGTCTTCCTGTCCCAGCACGGGATCGGCCTGTTCCAGCTTGGATTGCCCTTCCTCACTTATATGGCGATCCATAACGACTACACCCATCTGGCGATTAACTGTCTTTGGCTGTTCGCTTTCGGGCCCATCGTGGCGCGGCGCTTCGGGACGGTCCTGTTCCTTGTCTTCTTTCTGATCTGCGGCGTGCTGGGGGCGGCGACCCATCTGGCCCTCAACTGGGGTTCGTTGGATCCGGTGATCGGCGCGTCCGGCGCCATCTCGGGCCTGATGGCCGCCGGCATCCGGCTTTTGCCCACCGAGCGGCCGGTCTGGGCGGCGGAAGGTTCGCCCGCCGAAGCGCCCATGCTGCCGCTCTGGTCGCGCCAGATCATTTTCTTCACTCTGGTCTGGGTGGTTGTGAATATCGCCACCGGGCTTACCGGCTTTGGCATGGCGGGCGAGGCGGGCCTGATCGCCTGGCAGGCGCATCTGGGCGGCTATGCCGCCGGACTCTTGCTGTCGGGGGCGTTTGATCATTTGCGGCCGCAGACGGTGGGCGAGCCGATCTAAAGAAAAAGGCGCCGGACCAGCCGGCGCCTTTTTGATTCCCGATTTTACGAAGATCTATTCAGCCGGCGCGTGCGACGCCCGGAGTTTCTTGTTCTTGCCCCAGGACAGAAGCTGCATGCCGGCCAGCCGGTCCAGGTAAATATAGATCACCGGCGTGATGTAGAGCGTCAGCAGCTGGGAGACCACAAGCCCGCCCGCCACCGAAAGGCCCAGCGGCCGGCGTGACTCGGCGCCCGCGCCCATGCCCAGCGCGATGGGAATGGTGCCCATCAGGGCCGCCATGGTGGTCATCATGATGGGGCGGAAACGCACCAGGCAGGCTTCGTAGATCGCCTTGTCGGCAGGCACATGGTCGGCGCGCTGACGGTGAAGGGCGAAATCGATCATCATGATGGCGTTCTTCTTGACGATGCCGATCAGCATGATCATGCCGACAAAGGCATAAAGCGTCAGCGGCAGGCGGAAGATGGACAGCGTCAGAAGCGCGCCCATCGCCGCCGAGGGCAGGCCTGACAGGATGGTCAGGGGATGGATGAAGCTCTCATACAGGATGCCCAGGATGATATAGACCACCAGCATGGCGACGATCAGCAGCAGGCCCATGTTCTGGGTGGATTGCTGGAACGCCGCCGCGGTGCCCTGGAAGCTGCCGGAAATGTCGCCCGGCAGGTCGGCCGTGGCCGTGGCCTTCTGCACGCCGGTCACCGCATCGGACAGCGCATAACCGGGCGCCATGTCGAACGAGACCGTGATGGCGGGAATCTGCCCGGAATGGTTGATGCTGACCGGCATGGTGCCGTTGACGATCTTGGTCACCGCCGTCAGTGGCACCAGGGTTCCACCGGCCACGCCCGTGCCGGCGCCGCCGGCCGTCACATAAATCTGCGACAGTGCGGTCACGGTGCTTTGGTACTTCGGCAGCAATTCCAGGATCACCTGATACTGGTTCGCCGGCGTATTGATCTGCGAGACCTGGCTCTGCGAGAAGGCCGAGCCCAGGGCGTTTTCGATCTGCTGCACGGTAACGCCGAAGGCGGCGGCGCGATCGCGGTCCACCTCGACATGCACCGAGGGCATCACCGAGTCATAGTCGCTGTTGATGTCCACGAAAGCGGAATTCTGCCGCATCACGGCCATCAGCTTGTTGGAGGCATCCGCCAGTTCGTCCAGGTCCAGGCCCTGCAGGGTATATTGATAGTTGGAACGCCCGCCGCGTCCGCCAATACGGATTGGCGGCGGATTGGACAGGAACACATTGGCGCCGGTGATACGGTTCAGCTTGCGCCGCATTTCCGTGATCACCTGGTCGGCCGACAAATGGCAGGAGAAAATGTGAAAGCCGGGGCAGCTCTGGCGCTGGTCCATGGCCTTGAGCACGATCAGGTTCAGGCCGGCAAAATTGGTGCCCGCCGAGCCGTTGCCGCCGCCCATCTGGGAATTGACGCTTTCCACATTGGGGTCGGCCTCAACGATGTCACGCGCCTGGACAAGGATGCGTTCCATCTGGGCAAAAGACGTGCCATTGGCGGCCTGGATCTGGCCATTGATGCGGCCCACATCGTCGCTGGGCAAAAAGTCCTGCGGCATGACCCAGAACATCAGCACCGTCCCGGCGATGCTGGCGGCGAAGACGAGCATGATGGTGCGCTTGTGGTGCAGGCCCCACAGCAGGGTGCGGTCATACAGGCCCAGCGCCCAGTCAAACACCTTTTCGCTGACCACATAGAAGCGGTTATGCGTTTCGCCATGCTCATCCTTCAGGATGCGGGCGCACAGCATGGGCGTCAGGGTGATCGAGATAATGCCCGAACAGACGATAGCGATCACGATGGTGACGGCGAATTCGTGCAGCAGGCGGCCGACAATGCCGCCCATGAAGACGATGGGAATGAACACCGCCGCCAGCGAAATCGTCATCGATAGAATGGTGAAGCCGATTTCGGATGAGCCCTTCATCGCCGCGGCATAGGGCTTTTCGCCCATCTCGATATGGCGAACGATATTTTCCAGCATGACGATGGCATCGTCCACGACGAAGCCAAC
>CAIXUE010000073.1 GCA_903922545.1 uncultured Alphaproteobacteria bacterium
GCATATTATGGCGTCACCCCACTATTGATCTATCGCAAGGTCGAGGCTTGATTATATCCCGTCCCAGCATAATTCTTGGCTGCAGCCAGAACAGAAGCCCTAGCCCGCCTCGGCAACCTGCAACATCTTGCCCAACTGCAAGGCCACTTCGCGCGAAGACGCGCGGCCTGCCGCGCCGGCGCTTGGCGCAAAACTCACCACCAGGGTTTTGCCCGCCACGCTCACGCCCGGTTTGGCAGAAGGCACGATCCTGACCATGTCGAACTTGTTCGCCACCGCTGCGCGGCCGCCCGGCACCGTCAAAAGCCTTTCAATACCGGCTTCGGCGCTGACCAGCGCGTCAAAGGCAAGGCCGGTATCCTTGGCCGCCAGCACGGTGGGATCGGCGGAAAAACGGATACGCAGATTCTGGGTATAAGCCAGATGGCTTTCCTCATCCGCCAGGGCGGCCAGGAAATTTTCCCGGCTGACCGCAGGGCGGCTGGCGGCGGTGTCATCGCCGATGCGGTTGGCGGGAAGGCCGCCGGGCGCACCCGACGTATAAAGTGTCATGCTGCCCCACACCGAAACGCGTAGCGCTTCGGCCCCCGTGTCATAGCGAAGGATGCGGCCACCCAGAAATATGCGTTCGACGGAAAGGACATAGCTTTCCGGCGAATCGTCGAAGCGCAGCAGATAGCGGTCGCCATAGGGATCGAGGGTAAAGCTCAGCTTGTCGCCGGCGCTGAAGCTGCCGGTCTCGATGTCGCCGACCTTCTCGGCCGACAGCCGCGCGCTCATGGGATCACTGGCGCCAGACTCGGCCTGCGCCCATGCGGGGCCGGCGGCGGCAATACATATAAGAACGGCGGCTATGGCGCGCACGGTGCTCAAGTCTCGTAACAGCCCCTCATGCGCCGCCTTTATTTGGGCGTGCCGCATGTGTCCCTTCACCCGCCAACATGACTGGGGAATTTGGCGAGATTATGCCGCTTTTGGCTCCCCCTCCGGTCTTCGCTCCCCCGGGGGGCAGGCGGCGGGGGGTGGGGCAGGCCCATTCGGCGTGTCGTTTTGAAGCGCGGACAGGGGCGTTCCGGTAACCAAATACACGCTATCTTTTGGCCGGAATTTTGACTAAATCGCCCCCATCCGCAGCCCTATCGAAAGGCGCTTCCGTGACCCAAAGCCTCGACAGTTTCAAATCCCGCCGCACCCTCAAAGTGGGGAGCAAGAGCTACGTCTATTACAGCCTGACGGCGGCGGAGAAGAACGGCCTCAAAGGGGCGTCGAAGCTTCCCTATTCCATGAAGGTGCTGCTGGAGAATCTGCTGCGCCACGAAGACGGCAATTCCGTCACCAAGAGCGATATTCAGGCCGTGGTGGGCTGGCTGAAGAACAAGACCTCGGATCGCGAGATCGCCTTCCGCCCGGCGCGCGTGCTGATGCAGGACCTGACCGGCGTGCCGGCGGTGGTCGATCTGGCGGCGATGCGCGACGCCATGAAAAAACTGGGCGGCAATCCCGAAAAGATCAATCCCCTGGCCGAAGTGGATCTGGTGATCGAC
>CAIXUE010000074.1 GCA_903922545.1 uncultured Alphaproteobacteria bacterium
CCTTCTTCCGCCATGACATGCCAGGGCTCCAGCGCGGTGCGCAGTTCAAGCCCGATATCGCCATATTGCACCTGGCCCAGCAGCGGGAAGCGGAATTCCCAATGCGCCTTGAACCAGGCGGTGTCGAAATTGAACCCATAATCATTCATATCCGCGATCACATCGGCGAAATCGCTCCAGATGAAATGCGGCAGCATGAAACGGTCATGCAGCGCCGTGCCCCAGCGCACCAGTTTTTGCTCATAAGGCTCGCGCCAGAAACGCGCGATCAGGGCGCGCAGCAGAAGTTGCTGGGCCAGCGACATTTCCGCATGCGGCGGCATTTCAAAGGCGCGGAATTCCACCAGCCCCAGCCGGCCGGTAGGGCCATCGGGTGAATACAGCTTGTCGATGCAGATTTCGGTGCGGTGGGTGTTGCCCGTCACATCCGCCAGAAGATTGCGGAAGATGCGGTCCACCAGCCAGGGCGGAATATTCGCGGCGGCGCGGCTGGGCACTTCATCAAAGGCGATTTCCAGTTCGTACAGCGCGTCATGGCGCGCTTCATCCATGCGCGGCGCCTGGCTGGTGGGGCCGATGAAAAGGCCCGAGAAAAGATAGGACAGCGAGGGATGATTTTGCCAATAGGCCACCAGGCTTTTCAGCAGGTCGGGACGGCGCAGGAAAGGACTGTCCGGCGCCTTGGCCGCGCCGACCACGATGTGGTTGCCGCCGCCGGTGCCGGTGTGGCGGCCATCCAGCAAGAATTTCTCGGTGGAGAGCCGGCAGGCGGCGGCTTCTTCGTACAGCACCTTGGTGATGTCCACCTGCTCGCGCCAGGAATTGGCGGGATGGATATTGACTTCGATGACGCCGGGATCGGGCGTCACTTTGATGACATTGATGCGCGGATCATAAGGCGGCGGATAGCCTTCAACATGAAGGGCGACGCCCAATTCCGTGGCGGCGTCTTCGATGGCGTTCAGCAGCAGGAAATAATCCGTTGCCGACGGAACCGGCGGCATGAAAACGCACAGCCTGCCATCGCGCGGCTCAATCGTCAGCGCGGTGCGCACGCCGACGCCCGGCGGCGCACTTGCCGCGATGGGAAGTGGCAGGGCACGCGGCGCTTTGTCATGGCCATTGCGATAGCCCTGGCCGGCTTCGTCGCGGGGCAAAAGTTCGGGCGCGGGATCGAAGGGATCGGGCGGCGGCACAAAGCTGCGCGCCGGTTCGGGCACAAAGGGAAGGGAATTCAGCGGCAGGCGCAGGCCCATGGCGCTGTCGCCCGGGATCAATTGAATGCGGCCCGAGCGTGTTTTCCAATGCTCCGACAGCCAGCCGCCGGACAAAGCGCGCTCCACCGGCAGCACATAGCCGACCGGTTGCGACAGGCCGCGTTCGAACACATGCGCCATGCGGGCGCGCTCTTCCTTGTCATCCAGCTTGGAATCCGTCGCCTCAACATTGTCGGGCAGGGCGCGCTCCTTGGCGACGTGCTGCCAGAAATCCTCGAAGGCGGGTGTGACGAAAGACGTATCCAGACTCAAGCGCCTGGCGATGCTTTCGCCCAACAGGCGCGCGTCATCAGCGGTGGGATGATAATTGGCGCGTTCCGGCGCAATGCGCTCGACATTCTTCCACAAGGGCACGCCATCGGCGCGCCAGTACAGCGCAAAGGCCCAGCGCGGCAGCGACTCGCCCGGATACCATTTGCCTTGGCCATAATGCAGGAAGCCGCCCGGCGCGAAACGCGCGCGCAGCCGCCGGATCAGCGTGTCAGCCAGATCGCGCTTTTTGCCGCCCACCGCGGCGGTATGCCATTCGGGGCTGGAACGGTCGTCAATCGAAACAAAAGTCGGCTCGCCGCCCATGGTCAGGCGCACATCAGACTGGTGCAGAACCGCATCCACCTGGTCGCCCAGCTTTTCAATCGCGGCCCATTGTTCGTCGTCATAGGGTTTGGTGACGCGGGGCGTTTCCAGCACCCGCTCGATGGTCATGTCGAAATCAAACAGCACTTCGCTTTTTTCCACGCCGCCGCTGATGGGCGCGGCCTGGGTGGGGTTGGCGGCACAGGCCAGCGGAATATGGCCTTCGCCCGCGAACAGGCCCGAAGTGGGATCAAGCCCAACCCAACCCGCGCCCGGCAGATAGACTTCGCACCAGGCATGCAGGTCGGTGAAATCCTGCGATGCGCCCGACGGCCCATCCAAAGATTTCACATCGGGCTTCAACTGAATGAGATAACCGGAGGCAAAACGCGCCGCCAAACCCAGATGGCGCAACATCTGCACCAGCAGCCAGGACGTGTCGCGGCAGGAGCCCGATTTTTTGGTCAGGGTTTCTTCGGGCGTCTGGATGCCCGGCTCCATGCGGATCAGATACGAGATCTCGCGGTTGAGGCGGGCATTCAGATCAAACAGAAAATTGGTGGTGTTTTTTTTCTGCCGCGGAATTGCCGCGACAAAAGCTGCCGAGAGCGGGCCGCAATCCTGGGTCTGCAGATAAGGCTCAAGCTCCGCCTTCAATTCCGGGCTATAGGCAAAAGGAAAATTCTCGGCTTCCGGCTCCAGGAAAAAATCAAACGGATTGATCACGTCCAGCTGAACGGTCAGGTCCACCGTCACGGAAAAATGATTCGTCTTTTCCGGAATCATCACGCGCGCCAGCCAGTTGGACTGCGGGTCCTGCTGCCAGTTCAGGAAATGGCTCTTGGGCTCGACCGTCAGGCCATAGGACAGGATTTTGGTGCGGCAATGCGGGGCGGGGCGCAGGCGAATCGTCTGTGGCCCCAGGGTGATCGCTTTGTCATAGCGGTAGCGGGTGGCATGACGGATGGCGACCTGGATGCTCATGGCAATTCCTCAAGGGACAAGAATTATGCCGCAACTGCGAAGGCGCGGCTATAAGGCTCTCACCTTGACCGGAACCCCCTTAACAAAGGGGCGTTTTTACAGGGTCGGCGCGGGAAAATTCACCCAATGAAGCTGTTTAGCTGCCAGGCCTGCGGCCAGGTCCTGTATTTTGAAAATGTGCGCTGCGAACATTGCGGCCATGCCTTGGGCTATCTGCCCGACCGGACAACCATTTCCGCCCTGGAGCCCCTGGATGGGGAAAGCTGGAAAGCCCTGGGCGCGCCCGAAAAGCCTTACAAATTTTGCGAGAATTATGCCCAAGGCGTGTGCAACTGGATGCTGCCGGCGGAAGACGCGGCCAGCCTTTGCGCCGCCTGCCGCCACAATCACCTGATCCCCGATCTCAGCCAGTCCGGTAATCTGGCGCTGTGGGCGCGGATCGAAGCGGCCAAGCACCGGCTGTTCTACAGCCTGTTGCGGCTTCGGTTGCCGCTGGAGAATCGCGCCGACAATCCCGGACATGGCTTGGCGTTCGATTTTCTGGCCGAGTCGCCGCAATCCCATGCCCAAAGCGTGATGACCGGTCATGCGGACGGTCTGAACACGCTTGCGGCAAAAGAAGCCGATGATTCCTTCCGCGAAAAAGTGCGCGGTGAAATGGGCGAGCCCTATCGCA
>CAIXUE010000075.1 GCA_903922545.1 uncultured Alphaproteobacteria bacterium
CTTCTGGGTCTGCCCCAACATGACGCAGCCTTATGTCAAAGGCTGGGTGCCCAACGCCATCGATTATCATTGCTCGCGCTGGGTCACGATCGATCAGAAGGCGCGGGCGGCTTCGTCTGTATGAAAAAGGCGGCGCTGGCGGTTCTGTTGCTGCTGGCCACCAATGCCGCCATGGCGCAGACGCTCAATCGCGGCAATGGCGCGGAACCGGATTCCCTGGACCCGCAATTTGTGGGCGGCACAGCGGAAGAGAATATTCTCAATGACCTGATGGTGGGGCTGACCACCCTGGACGCTGCGGCGCGGCCCGTTCCTGGCATCGCGCAAAGCTGGAGCGTTTCGCCCGATGGCCTGACCTGGACCTTTCACTTGCGCAAAGCCTTGTGGTCTGACGGCAGGCCTGTCACCGCCGACGACTTTGTCTTTGCCTGGCGCCGGCTGGCTGATCCCAAAACCGCCTCCCGCTATGCCTATAATCTGTGGGTGGTCAAAAATGCGCGCGGCGTCAGCGGCGGCAAGCTGCCGCCCGCATCGTTGGGTGTGGTGGCGGCCAAGCCTGATACCTTGATCGTGACGCTGGAGCATCCGGCGCCCTATCTGCCCGAGCTTCTCACCCATCCCAGCGCCATGCCGCTGCCCCGTGCGGTGGTTGAGGCCAAGGGCGCCAACTGGAGCCGGCCAGGCAATTATGTCAGCGACGGGCCTTATGTGCTGAAAGAGTGGGTGCCCAATGACCACATTACTTTGGTCAAGAATCTGCGCTTTTATGATGCGGCAAATGTCAGCATCCCGACGGTCAATTATCTGGCGACCAGCGATGCCGATGCGGCGCTGAGAAGGTTTCGCGCCGGAGAGCTGGATCTGCAGACGCCCGCGCCCATGAGTCAGGCGGCATGGCTGCGCGCCAATATGCCCGGCGTGCTGCATGTGACGCCGTCACTGGCGCTGGCCTATATCGCCTTCAACCTGGCCGATCCGGCGCTGAAGGACGCGGGGGTGCGACGCGCCATCAACCTGGCGATCGACCGCGAAGCGATCACCGGTAAAGTTCTGAAGAAAGGCGAGCCCGCCGCCTATGCCATCGTGCCGCCAGGCACGGCCGGTTACCCTGGCGGTGTTGCGATGGATTTCCGCGCTATGCCGATGCCTGCCCGGCTGGCCGAAGCACAGAAGCTGATGCAGGCGGCAGGCTATGGCCCGTTTGCGCGGCTGAAGCTGAATTTCGAAACCACAGTCAATACGGACAATCGCAGGCTGGCGGCGGTTTTCCAGGCCATGCTGAGGCCGATCTATATCGATCTGAGCATCCAGACGGTGGAACACCAAATTCATCTGCGCAATCTGCGCCTGCGCCAATACCAGCTGGCCGATGCCAGCTGGTATGCCGATTTCAACGACGCCTCGAACTTTCTGGATCTGCTGCGCACCGATAGCGGCAACAATTATGCCGGCTATCACACCCCCCGCTTTGACGCGGCCATGGATGCGGCGGCGGCAGAGCCGGACGCGGGCAAGCGCGGACGCGCGCTGGCAGGCGCAGAGGCGATGGCGTTGAAGGATGCGCCCTGGGCGCCCATACGTTTTCCCGCCCAAAGCGATCTGGTCAGCCCCAAGGTGAAAGGCTGGACGGCCAATGCGCGGGATTTTCAGCCCAGCCGA
>CAIXUE010000076.1 GCA_903922545.1 uncultured Alphaproteobacteria bacterium
CAGGAACCTGCCGGGCTTTTTTATGAAATCGCTGTTTGGACTGATTACGGCAGCAGGGCGACGTTGTAGGTCAGGGTCGCTACAAAACCGCCCGAACAGGCATTCCTGGTGCCCATCCAGAAATTGGCGCAATCCCGTTTGTTGATGCTGGTCGAGACATAGCGCGCATCCAGCGAGAATTGCTTCCAGGTCGCGGTCGCGCCGACATCGCCATGGGTGTAATCGCTGGGCGCGGTCTGGACCCATTGATGGCCCACATTGGCGCTGACGGTCAGCCAGTCGTTCAGGGTGATGACGCTTTGGCCTTCGATGTAATTGCCGGTGCCGCTGCCCAGCGTGAATTGCGGCGAGACGGCATAGACCGCATCCAGCGCCACGGGGCCGAAGGTGTGGCTGACGGTGAAGATGCCTTCGAAATAGCTGGCCGCCGCGCCGCCAAAGGTGTTGGCGTCGGGATAGGCGTATTCATAGGCTTCGACATTCAGGTCAGTGCCGTCCAGGTCGAAATGCTTGCCGCCGTAAATGTCCCATTCGACGCCTGGATTTTCATTCTTGCTATCGAGCTGCCAGTTGATCTGCGACATCCAGGTGCCGATGTAAAAACCGTCCGGGCCGGTCAGGTTGAGCGAGCCTTGCGGCACGGGATTGCGGTCGGACTGGGAAATGCCGCGGAAGCGGTAATCGCTTTGCACCGCCAGGCTGCCGGCCAGCGCCCAGTCAGGGGCCGGCGCGGACGCCGCGTCCTGCGCATAAGCCGCGGGCGCGGCGGTGTAGAGGCCCATGAGGCTGATGGAAGCCAAGGCAATCTTGGTCAGTTTCTTCATCGTCGTTCCCCTTGTGGTTCGCACCAGAAATGATGCGGGAGGTTGGATGCGTGTTGTTACCGGTGTCACGATCCGGCCAAGCCGCGATGGAAACAAGTTGCGATAGCCGCGCCCAGCCTGATTTTGCGCCCAAAAAACAGGATTTGCGCAGTCGTTGTTGCGCTGCAACACAATTATGCTCAATTCTTGGGCATATCGCCGTCAATTTGGGCGGAAAAAGCCGAATTAGCGCTGGCTATGGGCTTTTATCGGAATAGGATTTGCCGCGTTTCCCGGAAACGACTCGAATATCCCCCAGTTCGCGGCAAGGCGTGTGGCCTTGTGCGGGCGCTGAAATGATCCTGTCATCGCTTATGTCTTCACCGCTCCCGCAAGTGCCGTCACAGCCCAAAGCGGGGGCCCGCATTATCCTGATCCGCCATGGCCAGCCCGATATCGCGCTCAGCCCCCGCGCCGGTCACCGCGAATTCGGCGCTTATATCGGTGCCTATGAAGAAGCGGGCCTGGATCCGGCCAGCCTGCCGCCGCGGCAAATAGCCGATCTGGTCAAGGAACTTTCCTTTGTCTTCACCAGCGGCAAGCCCCGCGCCCATCAAAGCGCCCGCGCCTTGGCGCCCCATGCCGAACTGACCGCCGATCCCTTGTTCGTGGAAGCGCCGTTGGCCTCGCCGCGCGTTCCGCTTCTTCGCATGAGCGTGCAGAAATGGGCGGTGGTGTCGCGGCTGCTCTGGCACCTGGGCTTTCACCCTGAAATTGAAACCTATGCCGATGCGCGTGTCCGCGCCGGCCGGGCCGCCGATATCCTTACCGCCAAAGTGATGGGCGGCGGCGCCGTGGCGCTGGTGGCGCATGGCTATTTCAATGCCATGATCGGGCGGCGTCTGCGCCGGCGCGGCTTTGCGCGCACCGGCAGCCATCGTGTGCATTACTGGAATGCCGTAATTTATGATTGGAAAAAGGGAGAGTGAGCATGATCGAGTACAAGCCCAGCGTTCAGGCGGGTGATGGCAGCGCCGAGGCGGTTGTTTATACGCCGGGCGATGGCCCGCGGCCGGGCGTGCTGTTTTATACCGATATTTTCGGCATCCGGCCCGACAATGAACATGTCGCAAAGCGCATTGCCGCCGCCGGTTACACGGTGCTGATGCCCAATGTGTTTTACCGCTTCGGCAAGCTGCCGCTGCTGGATTTTGAATTCAAGATGGGCGAGGAACGCTCGATGAAGGCGATTGGCGAACTGTTCGCCGCCCTTCCCAATGCGGCGATGGAAAAAGACGCGCCTTATTACGTGAACGCGCTTTTGGATCGCAACGATGTCTCGGGCGGCAAGATCGCGGTGGTGGGCTATTGCTATACCGGCGCGATGGCGCTGCGCACTGCCGCCGTGATGCCGGACAAGATTGCCGCCGCCGCATCCTTCCATGGCGGCCGCCTGGTCACCGAAGCCGAAGACAGCCCCCACACCCGCATCGGTGATGTGAAGGCCGAGCTTTATTTCGGCCATGCGGTGGAAGATCCCATGGCCACGGCGGCCCAGATCGCCGTACTGGACGACACGCTCAAGGGCTGGGGCGGCAAGTATCAAAGCGAGATGTATGAAGGCGCCAAACATGGCTGGACCACGCCGGGCCGCGACATCTACAACGAGAAACAGGCTGAACGGCATTATGAAAAGCTGTTCGACCTGTTGAAGAGAAATCTCGGCTGAGAATGAAACGGCTTGCCTTCCTGTTGCTGTTTGTCACGGCATCGCCGGCGTTGGCGGCTTCCGCCGCGCCGGCGCCCGCTGAGCCGGCGCCCGGTGGCCCGGTCGCGCCGCATTTTGTCAGCCAGCGGGTGGCCGAGGCTTATCTGCGCGAAGGGCCCAGCTATCAGCACAAGATTTTATGGGTTTATCGCCACCGGGGTTATCCCTTCCTGGTCACCGCCAGCTTCGATGTCTGGCGCCGTGTCCAGACGGTGGACGGCACGGTGGGCTGGATGAGCGCGGTGATGCTGTCGGACCAGCGCACCGTGCTGGTGACGGGCAAGGGCCGGGTGCAGATCCATCAAAGCCCTGATGGCGGCAAGGTGGTGGGGCTGGCCGATCCCGGCGCCGTGGCGGGCCTGAAGACCTGCAACGCCGAAGCCTGTCACATCCACGGCGAAGACATAGACGGCTGGATACCGCGCGACAGAATCTGGGGTGTCAGCGCGAACGAAGTTTTCAAATAGCGCAGGTTAGTGGCGAAAGTGCCTCATGCCGGTGAAGACCATGGCGAGACCAGCTTCGTCGGCCGCGTCGATTACTTTCTGGTCGTTCATCGAACCGCCGGGCTGGATCACCGCCGTGGCGCCGGCTTCGGCGGTCGCCAGCAATCCATCCGGGAAGGGGAAAAAGGCTTCCGACGCCGCCGCCGAACCCACGGTGCGTGGCTCGGCCCAGCCGG
>CAIXUE010000077.1 GCA_903922545.1 uncultured Alphaproteobacteria bacterium
CGCACCGCCTCGCTCAGCATGGCGTGAATTTGCGGGTTTGCCACTGTCTTCGCCCTTTATTCCGGCACCGCGTCAAAGGCGATGGTTGTGCGCGCCGTGGCGGCGCTGAACGGGATGGTGCCATGCCACATGTAAGAAGGAAACAGCACCAGCCGCCCGGGCGCGGGCTGGATTTTGCGGCGGGGCGCAAGCATTAAATCGAAATCCGGCTCGCCGAATTTGATCCAGCCGGATTGGCCGTCCGTCACCGCTTGCGGCACGGCGACATAGTAACAGGAACTGATCCAGCCTTCGGGATGGAAATGATTGGCGTGATAACCCTTATCGGCCAGGCGCGAGGACCAGGAGCCTGACCAAGCAAAACCCTTCTTGCGCCGCGCCGTGAAGGGGTGGCGCGCGTCGGCCTTCAGCCCGGCGATATAACGCCCCACCGTTTCCTTGATGCGCTGTTCCAACTTGTCGATCAGGGCGTGGCCCGCACCGAACACCTGTTCCACCGTCTGGCTGCCGCCACGCAGCGACTGGCCGACATGTTCACGCGTTGTGGGATGCAGCCGGTTAAGATAGCCATCCAGCTCGGCATTGAAATCCGCCATGCTGGAAAAGCCCCGCGGCGGCTCCAGGTCGAATACGCCGATGAGTTCGTCGTAACCGTTCAGGCTTTCGTCACGCTCATCGCCCAAGAGGCGATAGGCCGCGCTCATCAGCGCCAGGCACACCTGGTTCTCGGGCTGCAGCGCATGGCCCTTTTCGCTCAGCGTCAGCGCCCGCGCCGCATCGGCTGAGGCAATTGCCGCGGCGGCGGCATTGCCGAACAGATTGGCGTCGCTGCCATGGCGCGCCAGCAGGGCATCAAACCGGCTTGCCGCCTCGTCATGCCGGCCAAGCCGCGACAGCGCGGTGGCCAGCCCGCCGCCGGCATGCTTGTCATTCGGATCGCGCGCCAGGATGGCGGCAAAAACCTCCGCCGCCTCGCCATGGCGCTGGCCATGCATCAGAAAACGCGCCTTGGCGAAATACAGCACGCGGTTGGGCGGGGCCCGGTCAAAGGATTTGAGATAATCCTCGCTGCGGTTCAGCCGATAGAGCAGGCCGTTATAATCATTGTGCAGGTGAACGTTCAGCGGCTCGCGGACCAGAAGCTGACGGTAAAGCGCAAGGGCCTCTTCAAAACGGCCCTCATCCTGCAGCTTTTCCGCTGCTGCGGGCGTCAGGTTGGAAGCGGGCGAGAAGGACATGAACCATCCTAGCATCGTCCGCCGCCCCGGCAGAAACAGCAAAATTTCAGCCGCTTATTTTATGGATTCATAGACCAGGCGCGGGAAACGCGGCGGGGTGGGGCCGGGCGCCGCCCACTTCTTGTCCAGATCGGCCAGCAGATTGGCCTTCACCATATCATTCTCGCTCATGCCTTTTTTCTTGGCGGCGGCGATACGGCTGCGCGCGGTCTTCAGCATGTTGATGAAGGTCAGAACGCCTTTCTTGTCGGTAACCGGGCCATGGCCGGTCACCACTTTGGTCTTGGCGTCGCAGTGATCATACACGTATTGGGCGCCCGCGATCATGCCGTCAATGCCGCCGCCGGCCGCCACATCGATATTGGGATACGTGGCGCTGCCCACCACGTCGCCGGTCGAAATCACATCAGCGGCAGGCCAGAACACAAAGCTGTCGCCATCGGTATGGGCATTTTCAAAATGCACCAGTTCGGCCTTATGGCCGGGAATGCTGACTTCCGTGCCTTGGCCGGAATAGGTCTGCACCGGCAAGGCGCCCTTGGGCGAAGCCGGTACGGGCTGGCCGGCGGCGTTCATCGAGGGCGTGGCCATGCGCTTGGCGACATTTTCATGCGCCACGATGATGATGCCATCCTTGGCGAAGCCTTCATTCCCGCCGGTATGGTCGCCATGATAATGAGTATTGATGATGAACTTCACCGGCAGCGGCGAGATGCTGGCGATCTTCGCCTTGATCTTGTCATGCAGGGGCGCAAATTCGGTATCCACCTGGATGATGCCGTCGGTGCCCACCGCGATGGTGATGTTTCCGCCTGATCCGGCCAGCGCATACATATTATGGCCCAGGTCGGTGGAGGTGATTTCGACCTTGGAAAAATCCTGACCCTGCGACCAGGCCGGCCCGGCGGCCAGGGCGGTGAGCGCCGTGGCGGCCGCAAGGGGTGCAAATTTTCTCATGGAACGCGTCCTCCCGAATCTTGGCGGGCATGCTAGTGTATTTGCGGGGCTGGAACAGCCTGGAGAGTGCCCATGCGCCTGCGAATTATTGTCCTTGCCCTTCTGGTCTCGGCCGTTGGCGCGCAAGCCGCCACGCCGCAAGACGCCTGGAAGGCCGCCATCGCCGACCAGAACAAGGATTACGCGCAAACGCCGCACGCCATGCTCAAGATTCAAGACGCCGCCTATCTGGGCGAGGGTGAATCGGCGGTGCTGGAAGGCGTGCGGGGCAAGCCGGGAAGCTGGCACTGGCGCGCCGGAAAAAATCCAGACGCGGCGCTGCGCGTCAGCTTGAAGCGCGGCAAGCTCAGCGTGTCACAAAACGGCAAAAGTCTTGATCCGGCGCTGATCACCAAAAGCGTGGATGTGGATGCCGATGTGGATGTGGCCGGCCAGCCCACCCAGGTGGGCGCCGCCGTCAGCGGCTGGCGGCTTTTTGTCTATAACCAGAAAAATCCCGCCGTGATGAATTTCACGGGCGTGTCTTATTACCCGTACGATCCAGCCTTCCGCGTCACGGCGCGCTTTTCACCTGATGCCAAATTGACCCCGCGCGTCTTTCGCACTTCGCGCGGCACCGACAAGCAATTTTATCATGCGGGCGACGCCGCCTTCACGCTGCGGGGCAAGGTCATCATCCTGCCTTTCTATGCCGATGATGACCGGCCGATCAAAGACCTGTCGGCTTTTTATACCGACAGTCTGACGGGCCGGGGCGCCTATGGCGCGGGCCGTTATGTCGATGCGGACGCGTTCGGAAAATTCCCGCCCGCCAAAATCACCATTGATTTCAACCAGGCCTATAATCCCAATTGCGCCCGCTCGGCCTATTTCACCTGTCCCATCGCCATGGATGTGCTGCCGCTGGCGATGACGGCGGGCGAGCGCGATCCGCATCTGGCGCATTGAAATGCCCACTTTGAAATGAAGCCCTGATGGACCTGGATGCCCAATGCGCCCGGGCTGCGGCGCTTCACAAATCCGGTGATGCCGCCGGGGCCGAACGCCTTTATCTTGAGGTGCTGGCGCGGGCGCCAAATCACGTGCCCGCCCTCAGCCTGTTGGGTGTGTTGCGTTCGGGGACTGGCCGCAAAACCGAGGCGCTGGATCTGATGCACCGCGCCGTGGAACAGGGCCCCGCCTCTGTTCCCGCGCGCATGAATTACGCGACCTTGCTGCAGGAATTGTCCCGCGCGGAAGAGGCGCTGGCGCAATGGGATGCACTGACGGTGATGATGCCCAATTCCGCGCTGGTTTGGAACAATCGCGCCAATATTCTGAACCTGCTGGGCCGTCACACCGAAGCTTTGGCCGGTTACGACCGGGCGTTGGCGCTCAAGCCCGATTTGACCGCTGCCCGCAGCAACCAGGCGCGACTGCTGCAGAATCTGGGGCGCCATGACGAAGCGCTGGACGCTTACAACAAGGTGCTGGCGATTGAGCCAAACAACTTCCTGGCCCTGGCGGGGCGCGGCTATCTGCAATGGGACCGTTTCCGACGCTACGCCCCGGCGGTGGCGGACCTCGAGCGCGCTTTGGCGCTGCAACCCGATGCCGATTATCTGCGGGGCGATCTGCTGCATCTGAAAATGCATGGCGCCGACTGGCGCGGGTATGACGAAGAAATGGCGCGGATTAATGCCGGCGTCAGGGCAGGGCGCAAGATCGTGCGGCCTTTCGCCTATGAAGCCTTGTCCAATTCACCCGCCGATCTGCTGGCCGCCGCCAGAATTTACACCGCCGACGCCCATCCGCCCCTGCCGCCGCTGTGGCAGGGTCTGCCGCGCGCGGACAAAAAAATCCGCCTTGGCTATCTGTGCGGTGCTTTCAGCAAGCATGCGCTGGCCTATCTGGCGGTGGGGCTTTATGAGCTGCATAACAGGGCGCAATTTGAGGTGGTGGCGCTGGATTCCGGCCGCGACGACAACAGCGCTATCCGGGCGCGGCTGGAAAAAGCCTTCGACAAATTCATTTCCATCGCCGGGCTTTCCGACGACCAGGCGGCACAGCGCATTTTTGCCGAACAGATCGATATTCTGGTCAATGTCGATGGCTATTCCGGCAATATGCGCATGGGCGTCTTTGCCCGCCGGCCCGCGCCCATCCAGATCAACTGGCTGGGTTTTCCAGGCACCCTGGGCGCGCCCTATATGGACTACATTATTGCCGACGCAGTCGTTCTTCCGCCCGGCGATGCGCCCTGTTACAGCGAAAAAATCGTCACCCTGCCGCATAGCTATCAGGTGAATGACGATAAGCGCGCCATCGCTTCCGCCACACCGCCCCGCGCCGCGCATGGTTTACCAGATACGGGCTTCGTGTTTTGCAATTTCAACCAGAGCTACAAAATCACGCCGGCGAGTTTCGCAGCCTTCCTGCGCATTATGCGCCAGGTGCCGGGCAGTGTGTTGTGGCTGCTGCAGGCCAATCCGGCATTTCAGGAAAACCTCAAATCCGAGGCGACGCGCCAGAGCGTGGGTGGGGCGCGGCTGGTGTTCGCCCCCATCATTCCGATTGAAGATCATCTGGCGCGCATGCGCCATGCCGATCTATTTCTCGATACCTTGCCTTATAATGCCCACACCACCGCCAGTGATGCGCTGTGGGCGGGCTTGCCGCTTCTGACTTGCCGGGGCACGGCGTTCCCCGGCCGTGTCGCCGCCAGCCTTTTGCATACGGTGGGGCTTGACGAACTGGTGACGGAAAATATGCGGGATTTTGAGACGCTGGCATTCAAGCTGGCGCGGGATCCGGCGCTGTTGTCATCGCTTCGCGAAAAACTTGCACAGATGCGCGATACCACGCCCCTGTTCGACACCGATCGCTATCGCCGCGATATCGAGCTGGCTTACAAAACCATGTGGCAGATGGCGGTGGAGGGAAGGCCGCCGCGCAGCTTTGCAGTGGAAAGCGGCGCATGACAGCGCAGGATATTTGCCGCCAGGCGGCCGAGCTGCATCAGGCGGGTAATCTCGCCGAAGCGGAACGGCTTTATCGCGAAGTGCTGACGCTGGCGCCCGATGATTTCATTGCGCAGCATCTTCTGGGTGTCTTGTATGCCCAGCAAGGGCGCAAAGCCGAAGCGCTGGATTTGATGGAAGGCGCGCTGCGCGTGCGGCCTGATGCGCCGCCCGCCTTGCTCAATTACGGCATCCTGCTGGAGG
The DNA here is from genome assembly GCA_903922545.1 of uncultured Alphaproteobacteria bacterium. The sequence goes on from CAIXUE010000077.1 coordinate 5,399, forward strand.
AAATGGGCCGCACCGGCGAAGCGCTCGCCGCTTTTGAACGGGCCGTGGCCGCGAAGCCAGATTTCACCGCTGCGCTTTACAATCTGGGCAATGTCCAAAGAGCGCGGGGCCATTTTGAAGAAGCCTTGGCCAGCTTCGACCGTTTGCTGGCGCTGCAACCCCAGAGTGTTGAGGCGCTGAACAACCGCGCTGGGGTTTTGCATGAGCTTGGGCGGGAAACCGAAGCGCTTCAGGCCTATGACGCCGCGCTGGCCATTCGCAATGACGCCGCGATATGGCGCAATCGCGGCAATCTTTTGCGCGGGACCGGGCGCGCGCAGGACGCGCTGGCCAGCTTTGACAAGGCGTTGGCGGCGGGGGGCGGTAGCGCCGCGCTGTGGGATGACCATGGCGCCGCTTTGTGGGATTTGCGCCGGCCCGATGCGGCGCTCGCCAGTTTTGACCGCGCCACCCAGGCCGATGCGGATTTTGCCCCCGCCTGGTTTCACAAGGCGACCTGTCATCTTCTCCAGGGGCAATTGGGTCAGGGCTGGGCGCTGTGGGAATGGCGGCGCAAATTGCCCGCCGCCCGCCATCAGGAATTTTCGCAACAGCAATGGACCGGAAAAGAAGACCTGCGCGGCAAAACGCTTTTCGTCTGGTGGGAAGAAGGGCTGGGCGATACCATCATGTTCTTCCGTTATGCGGCGCTGCCAAAGGCGCGTGGCGCACGGGTGATTGTCTCTGTGCCGGATTCTTTGGCCCGGCTTTTGCGCGATGCTGATAGTGGCGTGGACATCATTGGCGCCCATGCCGTGCCGCAAAGCTTTGATTATCACATCCCCATGCTCAGCCTGCCGCTGGCTTTGGGCATGGATGCGATACCAGCTTCCCAGTCTTACCTTCGCGCTGAACCTGAACGCGTTGCCGCCTGGCGCACGCGCATCGGCGCTGATGAATTGGAAAGTGGGGGCTTTCGCATCGGCGTCATCTGGGCGGCGACCACGGTGCGCGCCCTGGGCCGTTCTTTTCCCCTGGCCGGACTGGAAAATATCGCAAAACTTCCCGGTGTGCGGCTGATCTCCTTGCAAAAGCGCGACGGCCTTGGCGAACTCGGCGCCTTGCCGCCGGGCGTGAAGGTGGAAAGCCTTGAGCCTTTTGACGCGGGCAGCGACGCTTTTATCGATACCGCCGCCATCATGGAAAATCTGGATCTGATCATCAGCGCCGATACCGCGCCCGCGCATCTGGCCGGCGCGCTCGGCCGGCCTGTCTGGCTGGCGTTGCCTTTCGCCGCCGACTGGCGCTGGGGCCTGGGGCCTGCCGGCTCGTGGTATCCGTCTGCGCGGCTGTTTCGCCAGCCCGCCGCCGGTGACTGGGCGGGGGCATTTACCGAAATCCGGGCCGCGCTTGCCGCCCAAAGAAATGCTATATCCGCCGGATGATTTATCTCTACAGCCCCGATGACAACGCCGCCAATGGCGGCATCGCCAAAATCTACCGCCATGCCGATGTGCTGAACAAAAACGGCTTTGAGGCGGCGGTGGTGCATTTGAAGCCGGGCTTTCGCTGCACCTGGTTCAACAACTCCACGCCGGTGGTCTATGCCCAGACCATCAACCCTGGCCAACATGATTTCATGGTCGCCACCGAAGTGTTCGGGCCCCAGATCGCGCGCACCGCGCCGGGCATCCGCAAGGTGATTTTCAACCAGAATTGCTACAACACTTTTCTCAATTACCCTTTTGACAAGACGGCGATGGAAACGCCCTATCTGCATCCCGATATTGTCGCCACCATCACGGTTTCCGAAGACAGTGTTTCCTATCTGCGCCATGCTTTCCCCAGCGCCTGCATCCTGCGCATCCGCCCCGGTATTGACGGTGCTCTGTTTCACCAGGGTTCGCAGAAGAAAAAACAGATCGCCTTCATGCCGCGCCGCCGTGCCGATGAAGCGCGCCAGGTTTTGAACATTTTGAAATTCCGCGGCGCGCTGGCGGAATTCGATATTGTCGAGATCGCCGACCTTGCCCATGAGGAAGCCGCCAGGCGCATTCGCGAGTCGGCGTTCTTTTTCAGCTTTTCCGGCATTGAAGGCTTCGGCCTTCCGCCGGCCGAAGCCATGGCCTCGGGCTGCATCACTGTCGGGTTCCATGGCCGGGGCGGCAAGGAGTTTTTCCGCCCCGATTTTTCCTGGCCCATCGCGTTCGGCGATATTGAGGATTATGCCCGCACCGCTGAAACAGTGCTGAACCAATATCGCCACGATCCGGCGCCGCTTGAGGCCAAGGCTGCCCAGGCCGCTTCGTTTATCGCCAGCACCTATTCTCCGGAAAATGAGGAAGCCGATATCCTGGCCTGCTGGCGCCAGATCACCGGCTGACATCTGGGCCAAAAATCCCCGGCAAACGCCTGATTCCCGTGCCCGCCGCCGGTTGCGTGGCCGCGGCCTTCATGGAACATTGCCGCCGCCAAACACGAACCTTGCGAAGAGGCTTTCACCATGCGTTTTTCCAAATCCCTGGCTCTGATTTTCCTGGCCGGCCTCGCTGCGGGCGCGGCACAGGCCCAGCCCGTCAAGCCTGATCCCGCCCACATCATCGCGACGCTGCCCAAGGACATCAAATGGGATATCGACGCCAATTTCGGCGAACAGGTCGCCTATATCATGGGCAATCCCGCCAAGCCTGGCCCCTATGTCATGCTGATCAAGTGGGCGCCGCACCATATGAGCACGCCGCACATTCACAATGCGGACCGCAATGTCTATGTGGCGCAGGGCACCTGGTGGGTCAGCGACAGCCCGCATTACGATCCCAGCAAGACTTATCCGGTGCCCCAGGGTTCCACCGGCATGGACAAGGCCGGCCAGATCCATTGGGACGGCGCCAAGGATGAACCCGTCGTGCTGGTGCTTTACGGCATGGGCCCAACCAACACCGTCAAGGTGCCGGAAAAGAAATAGCCGTCCCATTTTCCAATCATCGGAGGAAACAACATGAAAAAATATCTTCTCACCGCCGCCATCGTTTTCGCTGCCGGTCCGGTTCTTGCCCAGACCATTCTGCCCAATCCCACCAATCCGGAAGCCCAGGCCCCGCGCGCCCCGCGCGCCCGCGGCATTCCCGCCGCGCTGGCGGTGGAAGCGGCCGAAACTGCCAACACCACCTGCCTGGCCAATGGCAACAAGACCACCACGGTGGTGATCGACAGTGAAGGCGTGCCGATCGCGCTGGTGGCCAATGACGGCGCCGCCGCCATCACCGCGCGCATCGCCATGGGCAAGGCGATGATTTCGCTCAAGACCAAGGGCGCTTCCGCCGATGGCGCCAAGGCCGATCCGGCCGTGATGGCGTCTTTGGGCACGGCGCGTCCCGGCGGTTTTCCGCTGATGGCGGGCGCCGATCTGGTCGGCGCCATCGCCGTCTCTGGTTCGCCGTCCGGCCAAGCCGATGAGGTGTGTGCGAAAGCCGCGATTGCCAAAATCGGCGACCGCCTAAAGTAACGCGCTGCAAAGCGACCAATAAAAAAGGCGGCCCGTGTGGCCGCCTTTTTTGTTTATTGCGCCGTCTTTGGCGCGCCGGATTTTGCGGCGTGAGCAGGAGCGCCTAGCGACGTGGGCAAGGCGCCCATGAGCGACGGCGCGACGAACTCACGGCGCAAAAGACAAGCGCCTTAAGCCAGATCGACCCGGAAAACCCACTGGCTGGACGGGCTGTCGTAATTGGCCCAGCCGGGATGATAGCCGGCGTCACAGGCGATCAACTGGCCATTGTGGAAATCCAGGCCATGCGGATCACAGGAGCCCGGCTCAAACGTGATGAGCTCCAGCGGCTTGCCGGTCTCGGCCTCCATGCGCACCAAACCGGCGACATTCTCGGTGTGGTTCTTCGACTTTTCATTGGCGACCACCTGCAACAGGGTGCCGTCCTTGTCGAAGGTAAAGTCATGGAAGCGGCCCATGCCGGGCGGCGAATAAATCGGAATTTGCAGATCCGCTTTCCAGCTCACCGGATCCATCCGCATCAGCGAGCGCATGCGGTTGTTGGCGATCCACAGTTTGCCATGGGCATCCCATTTGGCGCCATGGCAGCCGCCCATCCGGTTGTTGGGGCTGAGCGGAAGCTGCAGCTGCGCCACCTGCTTGCCGCTTGCCACATTCACTTTGTGAATGCCGCTGGCTTCGTCATCGGTGTTGGAGCAGACGTAAAGATCGCCATTGCCGAAGGCCAGGCCCGAGGTGTTGGAGGCATTGCTCTCAACCGTCTTGAGCACCTTGCCGTTCATGTCCATCAGCCAGACCTGCTCCTTGCCCTTGGTCGGCCAGGGCACATTCACGCCCTGGGCCTCGCTTTGGGTCAGATGCTGCTGCGCGACCCACAGGCCCTGGGGCGAGGTGGCCAGCGCATTGGGCCAAGGGCCCGGCGTCTTGAACAATTTGGTGGTCTTGGCCATGCGGGTGGGCAGCTTCTTGCCCGCCCCGGCGTCATCCGCGGCTGCGGCCGCTTTTTTCGCGCCCTGGGCAAAAGCCGGCGCTGCCGCGGCCAGTCCCAGACCCAGGCCTGCTACGGCCAGAAATTCCCGTTTGCTGTGCATGTGATGATCCTCCCCAGACATTGTTTTGTTGGGGCAAAAGCTATGCCCAAAGGGCCAAACGCGCAATGCCATGCGGCTGGCGGAAAAGCCCAGGAATTGTGATATTTGGCGCCCATGACCGAGCAAGCCGACATTAATAATCAAGCCAGATTTCGCCAAGCCATGGCCCTGCACCAGCAGGGCCGGCGGGCGGATGCCGAACTTTTGTACCGCGACCTGCTGGCTGCCCAGCCCGGCTATTTCGAGGCGCTGTATGGCTATGGCCTGCTGCTGGCCGACCTCAAGCGCGATGACGAAGCGCTGGCAATTCTGGACCGGGCTGTCGCCGCGCGCCCCGGGCATGCCGCAAGCTGGAACAACCGCGCCAATCTTTTGCGCAACCTCAAACGCCATGACGAAGCGCTGGAAAGTTTCGGCAAGGCGCTCATCCTGCGCCCCGATTATCCCGGCGCGCTGTACAACCGCGCCAATGTGCTGCTGCTGGATCTGGGCCGCGCCGCCGAAGCGCTCAGCGATTACGACAAGGCGCTGGCGCTCAATCCGGGCTTCGCCGAAGCCTGGAACAATCGCGGCAACGCGCTGGCCGCGCTGTGGCGTCTGCCCGCATCGCTGGAAAGCTTCGACAAGGCGCTGGGTCTGCGCCCCGATTTCGCCCAGGCAATGAACAGCCGCGGTCAGGTGCTGCTGGAAATGGGCCGTGTCGATGACGCCATTGCTGTTTTCCGCCACGCCGCCGCGCTGACCTATGGCGTGGACAAAAATCCCCTGGCCGGCAATCCGCCATCGCCGCCTTACAAGCTGCGCCATGACAATGAGCAGGCGGCCTATCAGGCCGGCATCCAGGGCAGGTTTTCGGAACATTCCTGCGCACGTGTTGTGGGCCCCGCCGTCACGCCGGGCAACACCGAAGCAGCCGAGCAATGGCGCAGCAAAAAGCCGCAAATCGCCGTGATCGACAATCTGCTGACGCCTGCGGCGCTGGAAGGGCTTCGGCGGTTTTGCCGGGAAGAACCTGTGTGGCGCAAACCCTATGAGAACGGCTATCTGGGCGCCTTTCCCGAAACCGGTTTTGCCTGCCCGCTTTTGGCCCAGGTCGCGGAAGAATTGCGCGGCGCCTTCCCGGATATCTTCCGCGCCCATCCGCTGCTTTACATGTGGGGCTTCAAATATGACAGCAGCCTCACCGGCATCAACCTGCACGCCGACGAAGCGGCGGTGAATGTCAATTTCTGGCTGACGCCGGACGAAGCCAATCTGGATCCGCAAAGTGGCGGGCTGGTGATCTGGGATGTGGCCGCGCCGCTGGACTGGAATTTCGCCAAATTCAACGGCGACCAGAAAGCCATGCGGGATTTTCTGGCCGGTGCCGGCGCAAAGCCGGTCACCGTGCCCTATCGCGCCAACCGGGCGGTGATTTTCGATTCAGACCTGTTTCACGAGACCGATACGATCCGTTTCCAGGAGGGTTACCTCAACCGGCGCATCAACGTGACGATGCTGTTTGGTCGCCGCGAACACGGTCACCTTTAAAGGTCAGGCACCGCATCAAAGGCGATGGTCGTGCGCGCGCTGCTGCTGTGGAACGGAATGGTGCCGTGCCACATATAGGATGGAAACAGCACCAGGCGGCCCGCCACCGGCTGGATCGCTTTGCGAATTCCCAATCCGGCGTCGAAATTGGGCTCGCCGAATTTGATCCAGCCCTGTTTCTGGGTTTCGTCCTTCACCGCATCGGGCAGGGCGACATAATAACAGGAGCTGATCCAGCCGCCGGGATGAACGTGATTGATGTGAAAGCCGCAATCCACCAGACGCGATGACCAGGAATCCGCCATGCGAAAGCCCTGGCCGCGCCGGCCGCGAAAAGGATGGCGCGCATCCGGCTTTATGCCGGCCAGGTAATGGGTGATGGCTTCGTCAATCCGTGTTTTCAGTTTTTCCGCCAGATCATGGCCCCGGCCAAACATATGGCCGCGCGTCTGGCTGCCATGGCGCAGCGATTGCTGCAAAGGCTCGCGTGTTTTGGGATGCATCGCTTCCAGCCAGCCATTCAGTTCGTCATTGAAGGCCGCCATGCTGGAAAAGCCCTGCGGCGTTTGCAGATCGAATGCCTGGATCAGTTCGTCATAACTGTTCAGCATTTCGTCGCGCGCATCGCCCATCATGCGCCAGGCCGAACCCAGCACCGCCAGCCCGGTTTGATCCACCGGCGACAGCATCAGGGATTTCTCCGCCATCGCCGCCGCCTTTTGCGGATCGCGCGCCTGCAGCGCCGCGGCGGCAAGATTTTGGTGCAGCAACGCGCTGGCGGGATGATGGCGCACGGCCTGTTGCAGGGTGGCGATGGCTTCGCCATGCCGGCCCTGTTGATTGAGAATACTGGCCGCGCCCACCGAAGCTTCCAGGCTGGCCGGATCGTGTTTCAGCACATCGGCATAAGCGCCATAGGCTTCGTCCAGCCGTCCGGTCTTCAGCAGGAAGCTGGCCTTGCCGCTGGCAAGCGCGGGGTTGGACGGCGCGCTGTCATAGGATTTGAGAAATTCGCCATCGCGGCCCAATCGGTGCAAAAGATCGTTATAGGCAAAATGCATCGCCGGATTGGCCGGATCGCGCGCCACGCCCTGTTCCAGCAGCGCCACCGCCTCATCAAACCGCAGCATTTCTTCCAGCAGATCGGCGCGGGCGATTTCGGTATTCAAGCTGCCATTGTCCAGCCGCCCGGCCGCCGTGAAATTCTCCAGCGCGCTTTGCTTTTTGCCCTGATGATATTGCGCGAAGGCCAGATTGTAGGCGAGGGCGGCTTTCAGGGACGCATCGTCCGCTTCGCCCAGTCCCTGTGCCAGAACCGCTTCTGCATCCGCCGCCCGTCCGTTATTTTTCAGCAGCACGCCCAGCCATAATTTCGCGGGTCCATGTTCGGGCGCGATTTCCAGCGCCCGGCACAGGCTGGCTTCCGCGCCGTTTGGATCGCCGCCTCGCATCTGCAACTGGCCCAGTTCAACCCAGGCATCCGTCAGATTGGGGCGGATCGCCAGCGCCTGTTCCAGCGCCTGGCCTGCTTCGCCATCGCGCCCCAGGCGTGTCAAAGCCCGGGCAAGATTGAGCAGCATGATGGGGTGGCCGGGGCGCAAGCCCAGCGCGCGCTGCAACAGCGCCACCGCTTCTTCCAGACGTTGCTGCTCCAGCCGCACCAGGGCCAGCAGATGCAGCGCATCGCTGTCCTGGCTTGCCGCGCCCGCAAGCCGCTCAACTGCCGCAAAGTCGCCGCGCTCAAACGCCTGCGCCGCCCCGGCCAGGGACGCTGGCAAAGACGGCGGCAGGGAAGACGGCGCGGACATTTCAGCCCAGGATCTTGGCCACTTTTGGCCCCGACAGGCGCTGAGGCTTGGGGAAATCCGATCCCAGCAATGGCTGCAGGTAATGGCGGAAGGCATCGGTGACGTCATTGCCCGAAGCGGCGATGAATTCGTCGGGCATCACCCGCGTCTTGCCGCCGATTTCTTCCACCGCCGTCAGCCGGTAATCGACTTTATAATCGCCAGTGCGGTGAATGGTGACCGAGCCGCTCTTTTCACCATTCATGGCGAACTGAACACCCTTGGCCGCCGCTTCGCGGGCTTCGCGCTGGTCCACATCGGAAACGCAGCCGAAGAAGCTGCGCTGCACATAACCGAAGGTGTCGGCGCGCACGCGCTTGTAGCCTAGCTTGTCTTTCACCAGCTGGGTCAGTGAATCCGCCAGCGCGCCGCCGGCCAGTTCCACATTGCCATGGGCGTCTTTCGACACCGTGGTCATCAGCTTGGTGGCGATGGGCACATGCTTGGCATCGGAGATGCCTTCCGACAGCGCCACAACACAGCGGCCATTTTTGTCCATCACCGCTTTGACGCTGGTGAGGAATTTTTCTTCGTCGAAGGCCCGCTCCGGCACATAGATCAAATGCGGCCCGTCATCGGGGAACACGCGCGCGGCGGCCGCGGCGGCGGTGAGAAAACCGGCATGGCGGCCCATGATCACCGCCATGTAGATGCCGGGAAGGGAACGGTTGTCCAGGTTGGCGCCCATGAAAGCTTGGGCGACAAAGCGCGCCGCCGATGGGAAACCCGGCGTGTGATCATTGACCATCAAATCATTGTCGATGGTCTTGGGGATATGCATGCAGGTGAGGGCGTAATTTTCCCGTTTCGCCTCTTCCGCCACAATGCGAACCGTGTCGGAACTGTCATTGCCGCCGATATAGAAAAAGCTGCCGATACCATGCGCCTTCAGGCTTTTGAAAATGTCCTGGCAATATTTCAGGTCGGGCTTGTCGCGGGTCGAACCCAGCGCCGAAGACGGCGTCTGCGCAACCTGTTCCAGATTGGCGACGCTTTCGCCCGTCAGGTCCACAAAGTCTTCGTTGACGATGCCGCGAATGCCGTGCAGCGCGCCATAGACCTTTTCAATGCCGGCGAATTTGCGCGCCTCCAGCACCACCCCGGCCAGGGACTGGTTGATGACAGCGGTGGGGCCGCCGCCTTGGGCGACGAGAAGCTTGGAAGCGCGGGGCTGTGACACGTTGGGCCTTTCTTATTCCTGGGGCTGGAAGGCGGCGATTATGCCGATCCGGGGCGTGTGGGCAATGCCGGGAAAAGCCCCTTTGCTATGGCGAATCTGGCCCGGGTATGTAGGATTGCCCCGCCGCGAGACGGCCCGCCGGATGGCCCAGGCCGCCGGGAAAACAATTGGGGAGACGATTTCCATGCCCGCCCTTTCACGGCGCTTTGTCCTGTCTTTGCCTTTCATCGGCTCTCTGTTGGCAAAGACCGCACTTGGTTCAACTCCTGCCTTGGCGCAGCCGGCCGCATCCGCATCCGGAAACACCGAATGGCGCAATTATGCCGGCGATCTTGGCAGCCACCGTTATGCGCCGCTGGACCAGATCAACGCCGCCAATTTCAATGATCTGGAAGTCGCCTGGCGCTTCAAGACTGATTTTCTGGGCAACCGGCCCGAATACCAGTTCGAGGCCACACCGCTTTTGATCAAGGGCCGCCTTTACACCCCGGCCGGCTCGCGCCGCGACATTATCTGCATTGATGCGGCGAACGGCGAAATGATCTGGACGCACCGTGAAGATGAAGGCGATCGCGGGAAGGCCGCGCCCCGTCAGCTTTCCGGCCGCGGCGTCGCCTATTGGAGCGACGGCAAGGAAGACCGCATCATCTTTGTCACTCCCGGCTATCGCATGATCGCGCTGGATGCGCGCACCGGCATTCCGGTCAAGGGCTTTGGCGTCAATGGCGTCGTCGATCTTCGGCTGAATGACGATCAGGACATGGATCTGGTCAATGCCGATATCGGCCTGCACTCCACGCCGCTGGTCACCGGCAACACCATCATTGTCGGCGCGGCGCATCTGAACGGCGACATTCCGCACAATCACAAGAATGTGAAAGGCTATGTGCGCGCGTTCGACGCCCATACCGGAAAGCGCAAATGGATTTTCCACACCATCCCGCGCAAGGGAGAGTTTGGCTACGACACCTGGATCGAACCAGGCCAGGCCGAGCAGGCAGGCAATACCGGCGCCTGGGCGCAGATGTCGGCTGATCCCGAACTGGGATTGCTTTACATTCCGGTCGAACTTCCCACCGGCGACTATAACGGCCAGTTTCGCAAAGGCCCCGGCCTGTTCGGCGAAACCCTGGTCGCGGTCGATCTGGAAACCGGCAAGCGCAAATGGCATTACCAGCTTGTCCATCACGGGCTGTGGGACCGCGATATTCCCTGCGCCGCTTTGCTTTGCGATATTCCGGTCAACGGAAAAATCGTCAAGGCGCTGGCCCAGCCCAGCAAGCAGTCTTATCTCTATGTGCTGAACCGCGAGACGGGGGAGCCGATCTGGCCCATCGTCGAAACGCCCGTGCCGAAGGGCGACGTGCCGGGCGAATGGTACTCGCCCACCCAGCCCATTCCGTCCAAACCGCCTGGCTATGACTGGCAGGGCGTCAGCCCCGACACGATCATCAACTTCACGCCCGCCTTGCACGAAGAAGGGCTGAAGCTGATTTCACGCTACAACACCGGCAATCTCTATATGCCGCCAACCCTGGCCACCGCTGATGGCAAGCTGGGCACCCTGACCACGCCCGGCACCAATGGCGGCACCGACTGGCCCGGCGGCGCTTATGATCCGGAAACCCACACCGCCTATATCTTCTCCCAGACCCAGCTTTATGTGCTGGGCATGATCCCCAACAACGATCCGTCGTTGTCGGATTATCCGTATGTGCGCGGCCAGCCCGGCGTCAGGCCGCGGCCGGTATCGCCGGCCGGCGGCGCCGAACCGCGCGCTGTGGCGCCTGCACCAGCCGCCAATGCCGCCCGCCCGCCCGTCACCACAGTGCAGGGCTTGCCGCTGCTGCGGCCGCCTTATGGCCGCATCACCGCGATTGATCTGACCAAGGGTGAATTCGCCTGGCAGATCGCCCATGGCGAAACGCCCGATGAGGTGAAGAACCATCCCGCGCTCAAAGGCCTCAACATTCCGCGCACCGGTCGTGCGGGATTGCTTGGTCCGCTAGTCACCAAGACTTTGGTGATCTGCGGCGAGTCGGGAATCTTCACCACCGCGCCCGGCGTGCGCGGCGCCATGCTGCGCGCCTATGACAAGAAAACAGGCGAAGACCGTGGCGCGGTCTATATGCCGGCCGGGCAGACCGGCGCGCCCATGACCTATATGCTGGATGGCCAGCAATATATCGTGCTGGCCATTGGCGGCGGCAATTATCCCGCCGAGCTTCTGGCCTTCCGCCTGCCGCGCAACTGAACACGCATTTCACATTCCTTGAAAGGATGACGGACATGTTGGCGAACAAAAGAGAGTTTCTGGGATTGGGCGTTGGTCTTGGTGTTGGCCTGAGCGCGGCCCTGGCGGCGGCGCCCGCATTGGCGCAGGACGACGCGGCGCCCCGCCGTGGCCGCGCCGCGCCTCCCCATCGCACGGCAACCACCACAATTCTGTTTCAGGCGCCCAAGGGCCGTTTCATCAACGGCGTCGCCTCCTCGCCCGATGGCTTGTGGCTGGCGGAACAGAAAGACGCCTTCGGGCCCAATTCCCAATACAAACACGCCGATGGCAGCCCCGCACCCATCAACACGGATCTGACCGAAAGCGTCTGGCTGGTGGACGACAGCGGCAATGTCAAAAAAACCTTCACCACCCAGGGTCATAATGTCAGCGGCTTCGCCGTCGGCGGCGGTTCTCTCTGGCAGGGCTGTAACCAGGGCGGCCATAACGGCGTCGTCCAGACCACCATGGATGGCAAGTTCGTCGGCGTCCGTCAGGTGCCGTTCGGCCCGCCCGCCGATGGCGGCGGCATTCACGGGTTGGACTGGCATGACGGCAAGCTCTGGATCGCGGCGCTGCGCCTCA
>CAIXUE010000078.1 GCA_903922545.1 uncultured Alphaproteobacteria bacterium
AAGGCAGGATGCGCCTTGATAACTTTGTTCTGGTCCAGCAGGGTCAGTTTGCCTTGCGCTTCCAGCACGCGCTGGATCACGAACATCACATCCGGGCGGCCGGCGTCATATTCATCGAACACCAGGGCCACTGGCCGCTGCAATGCCCAGGGCAACAGTCCTTCGCGGAATTCGGTGATCTGCTGGCCGTCTTTCAGAACGATAGCGTCTTTGCCGATCAGATCGATACGGCTGACATGACTGTCCAGGTTGATACGGATACAGGGCCAGTTAAGGCGGCTGGCGACCTGTTCGATATGGGTGGATTTGCCGGTGCCGTGATAGCCCTGGATCATCACCCGCCGGTTGAAGGCAAAGCCCGCCAAAATTGCCAGCGTGGTTTCGCGGTCAAAGCGATAGGCGTCATCGCGGTCCGGCACATGCTCGCTGGCCGTCTTGAAGGCCGGCACTTTCATTTTGGTCTGGATGCCGAACAGGTCCCCCGCATCAACGGTGGTGTCTGGCATGGCTGCCGGATTCAGGGTTTCAGTCACAGTCATGGAATCTCACAAGGAAGAGGGCGACCTTAAGGCGCTTTGTCAGCGCCGGTCTTAGGTCAAAAGCCCGGAGGCGCGCAACACGCCATAGGCTTTGATGACCTGCTTCAGGCGCTCCTCGGCGCCCCGATCGCCACCATTTGCGTCGGGATGGAACCGCTTCACAAGTTCCTTATACCGCGCCTTGATCTCGATCAAGGTGGCGTTATGGGCCAGTTGCAGCTGATCCATCGAGATCATCTGCAGTCGCGTCAATTGCCGTTCCGGACGGCGGGGTGCTTCGCCATCCTCATCGAAAACCGCATGGCCGTCATGAAATTGCATTGGGGTCTGGCCCATGCGGGCGCGGGCGCCGCGCTTGCCCATCGGCCAGGTGGGACGGTGGCCGAAAATCGCCTCATCGCGGAATTTGGCGATGTCGTCATTGTCCATGCCCTTGAAGAAATCCCAGGATTCGTTGAAAGCCCGGGCATGGCCGGCGCAGACAAAGACATGTTCCGTCAGATTGTCACGGGATTTGGGAACACGGCATTCACCGGCGCGTACGCAGCCGGGAACCGCGCAAAGCCGCGCTTCCGGCTCCGGCGCAGGCTTCTTGTCTTTCTTGATACGAATGTCGCTTTTGAATCGCGGACGGGTCTTGCCGGTCATGGGAGAATTATGGGCAGGAACGGGTAAAAAACAAGAAAACCTATTGCTTGACATTGCCATTTGGCCAAGGGATGCCAATGCCCATGGCTGTCGCCGATAACATCAAACGCAAACTCACCGATGCTTTCGCGCCGGAAATTTTGACCGTCAGCGATGAAAGCGCGCGCCACGCCGGCCATGCCGGCGCCCGGCCGGGCGGCGAAACCCATTTCAATGTTCATATCGTTTCCGCGCGGTTCGACGGGCTTTCGCGGGTGGAGCGCCAACGGCAGATTTACGCCGCGTTGGATGCGGAATTCCGCGCCGGCCTGCATGCCCTGTCGCTGAAGGTGCAAACCCCGGCGGAAGTGGCGCGCGCCGGCTAGCTGTCGCCCTTCAGGCCCGCCTGTTTTGACGGCGCAATGATCCGCAGCGCCGTGATCTGGTTGCGCTGGCGCCGCAGCACTTCGAATTTGAAGCCGAAAAAGGCGAAGCGTTGTCCCGGTTCGGGAATGGTGCCTGATTCCTGGATGATCAGCCCGGCGATGGTGGTGGCGTCTTCGTCCGGCAGTTTCCAGTCAAATTCCCGGTTGAGTTCGCGCACCGGCACGGTGCCGTCCACCAGGTATGAACCGTCCGGGCGCTTGCGCACGTCAGGGCGTTCCGAGGCCTGATGCTCGTCGGGCAACTCGCCGATAATTTCCGACAAAATGTCTTCCAGCGTCACCAGTCCCATCAGCACGCCATATTCGTCCACCACCAGCGCGAAATGACTGCGCCGTTCGCGGAACGCCTGAAGCTGTTCTTCCAGGGTCGTGGTGTCCGGAACAAACCAGGGTGGTGTTATCAGCGTTGCGAAATCAATCGCGGCGATATTGCCTTTGGTTTCCAGCAACGCCTGGGCCAGATGCTTGGTGTGCAGCACGCCTACGATGTTTTCCGGCTCGCCGCGCCACAACGGCACGCGGGTGTGATGGCTTTCGGTGACCGCGGTATAAATTTCTTCCGCTGGCAGGTCGGCGTTCACACTCATCATATGCGTGCGGTGCATGGCAACGTCCGAAACATGCAATTCGCGCAGATCTAGCACGCCGCCGATCATGTCGCGATGCTCGCGTTCCACGCTGCCTTCCTGGTGATGCAGCGCCACCGAACCGCGAATTTCCTCATGTGCCGCTTCGATGGAGGCTTCGTCGTTTTGCTGGGGTTGGACCCCGAACAGAGACAGCACCCGCCAGACCAGCCATTGCACGGCAGCAACGATGGGCCAAAGCACCGCCACCACCCGGCGCACCGGCGTTGCCACGGCCAGCGCCACCGGATCGGTGCGGGCGATGGCCAGAGTCTTGGGCAGCACTTCGGCAAAGACCAGGATCACCAACGTCATGATCAGGGTGGTGACCGCTACGGTGCGCGGACCCAGCCGCGCTTCCAGAAGCGCCGTTGCCAGCGAAGACGCCAGGATGTTTACGAAGGTATTGCCCAGCAGCAGCGCGCCGATCAGAGGTTCGCGGTCCGCCACCAGCCGGTTCACATTACGCGCGGCGCGGCTGCCATCCACTTCCATCTGGTGCATGCGCCCGCGCGATACCGCGGTCAGCGCCGTTTCCGAGCCGGAGAAGAACGCCGACAGCAGAAGCAGCAGCACGATGATGCCGAGCGAAAGAAACAGCATGGGAATCCCGAAAGTTGGATACCCCGCCACAATGCCAGTTTTACGCGTTCAATACATCACGCAGCGCATCAAGCGGCACATCGCTGGTGACAAAGGCTTTTCCCAGCCCCTTGACCAGCACAAAGCGGATTTTTCCGTCCGCCACCTTCTTGTCATGGCCCATGGCGGCAATCAGCCGGTCTGTCTGGGGCCGGGAACCCGGAATGTCCGAAATCGCCGAGGGCAGGCCCACGGCCTTCAGATGCGTCACCAAACGCTCGGCATCGGCGGCAGGCGCCAGCCCCAGCCTGGCCGACAAACGCAGCGCCAGCGCCATGCCGATGGCGACGCCTTCGCCATGCAGCAGCCGGTCTGAAAAACCGGTCTCCGCTTCCAAAGCATGACCGAAGGTATGACCCAGATTGAGGAACGCGCGCTCGCCATTTTCGCGTTCGTCGCGCGCCACAATGTCGGCCTTCATCTGGCAGGAATGCGCCACCGCATGCACCATGGCGTCGCTGTTGCCGGAGAGCGCCAGGGGGCCGTTCTGTTCCAGCCAGGTGAAAAATTGCGCGTCGCCCAGGACGCCATATTTCACCACCTCGGCATAGCCCGAAAGAAGGTCACGCCGGGGCAGGGTGGCCAACAGCGCCACATCGGCGATCACCAACCGCGGCTGATGAAACACACCGATCAAATTCTTGCCTTGCGGCGTGTTGATGCCGGTCTTGCCGCCAACTGAGGAATCCACCTGCGCCAGAAGCGTGGTCGGCACTTGCGCAAAATTGATACCGCGCTTGAGCACGCCTGCGGCAAACCCGGTCAGATCGCCGATCACCCCGCCGCCAAAGGCCAGCACCAGGCCATTACGGTCAATTTCCATATCCAGAAGCTGGCTGGAAAGCTTTTCCAGGCCCGCGAAGCTTTTGCTCAGTTCGCCCGGCGGCATCACGATGGGCCGCGCATCCAATCCCGCCTTGCCTAGCAGGTCCAACAAACGCGCCAGATGAATTTCTCCGACATGCGCGTCGGTCACCACCGGCAACTTTCCCCGCGCGAAGGGCTTCAGCAGCGCGGCCGCTTCTGCCAAAATTCCATTGCCGACATGGATGGCGTAGGCGCGCTCCCCCAGGCCGACCGTGATGATCTTGGTCATGTCTCAAGTCCCCGCTGGCGCAATTCCGCCCGGATATGTTCCATGGCGCTTTGCTGCGATTCGTCCAGACATTCCAGGGTTATGTCGGCCATGGCGTAAAAAGGCTCGCGTACCGCCAGCAGCCTTTCCAGCGTTTCGCGCGGATCGCCGTCTTTGAGCAGCGGCCGTGTATTTTTCTTTTTCACCCGCGCCAGCAACGCGCTCACTGGCGCCTTGAGCCAGACGGTGAAGGCTTTGTCTTTCATTGCCGCGCGGGTGGTGTCGTCCATGAAGGCGCCGC
>CAIXUE010000079.1 GCA_903922545.1 uncultured Alphaproteobacteria bacterium
GATTGGAAACGATGATCGCGTCCACGCCATGATCGATCGCCATTTTGGCGTCTTCCGGATCAATGATGCCTTTGATCAGCATCTTGCCTTTGATCATTTTGCGCACGGCGTCGATATATTCCCAGGTGTACCAGAGGCGCCCGCCATTGATGCGGTACTTCGCCGAACCTGTGGCCGCCGCGGCCTGCGCCCTGCCCGCACCGCGGACATTGCCGCCAAGATTGCGGTCCTGTTCTGTGCGTTCATAGAAGGACGCCTGCTGATCCACGGTGGGGAACATGTTATGGACGCCGGCGGCATCATAGGCGTCAATCAGTCTTTGGGTGTTGGCCAGATTTTCAACCGGGTAGAACTGGCCCCACATCGTGCCATTGGTCACGGCGGGAGCAACCTTGGCCACCGGCGTGCTGGTATTGATGCTGAGCATCATCACCGCGGAAGCGGCGGTGGAGGCCTTGTACATTCCGATTTCGCCATCCGGATGCAGCGGCACCATCGCCGCCGACGGCGCCACGATGATCGGATACTTCATTTTTGCGCCCAGCAATTCCGATGACAGATCGACCTGCGAAGCCGGGACCGCGGCGCGCGACGGCATGATATCAACCCAGTCATAGGCCAGCCGGTTGCGGCGGAGCGTGAATTCAGAACCGTCGCCATGCGCCGTATAGTCGTAAATCGACTGGGGAACATTGGCGTAGAAGAGCGGCTCGAAATCAAAGGTCGAACGCATCTCGCCCAGCGTCAACGCGCGGTGATGATCGAAAAGCGGCTTGGGGTCGATCTGCGCCATGGCCGCGCCGACAGGCGAAGCCGCCACAAGACCCGCCAGGCGGGCCAGCGCATTGCGCCGGGAGTGACTGGCGAGCCAGGTTTGCTCGATATTAGGCATGGTTGCTCCTCGTCATGGGAAGGGGCGCGTGGACGCGCACCAGATTGGTATCGACCGCCGCGAGTGTGGGACGCCCGCACATGCACATGTAGCGCGCAAGTTCGGTCTGCAGCATTTCGACAACGCCCTGCACGCCATCGGCGCCATAAGCGCCCAGGCCCCACATCACGGGGCGGGCCACCAGAACGCCCTTGGCGCCGAAAGCCAGCGCCTTGAGAATGTCGGTGCCGCGGCGGAAGCTGCCATCGACCAGCACCGGCACCTGACTGCCGACAGCCTGCACCACAGGAGCCACCAGCAAAAGTGTGCCCGTCAGCGTGGCGGAATTGCCGCCATGATAATTCGACACCACCACGCCCTTGGCGCCGTGTGCGACAGCTTGCTTGGCATCCGCAGGCGTCGTGATGCCCTTCACGATCACGGGCAGCGAAGTGCCTTTGACCACGGCATCAACGGCTGCCCAATCGATATGGCCCGCACCGGTGCCGCCGGCAGACGTGCCGGCATTGACGGTGACGAAAATCGCCTTGGCTTTGGCGGCGCTGGCTGATGCCAGCACCTCTTTCACCTTGGGGCTGCCGGCATAGACCTGCAGATACAAAGGCGTCGTGGTGGCTTCTGCGATGGAGGACAGCGGCACACTGGAATCGCTGCTGATGACAATGGCGGCCTTGGCCGCGGAAGCGCCGCGCGCGGTGGCGACTTCGCCATCGGCATGGAAGCGCTTCTGGTCGGCAATCGGACCGACAATGATCGGCGCAAAATGCGCGTCGCCGAACAGGGTGCTGGTCATGTCCAGATCCCGGGTCGGAATATTCATGCGCGGACGCAAAGTGATGCGATCGGTGACGGTGCGGTCACTGCCGGTAACGGGCGCCATCTTGGCCGCGCCCGCGACCAGCCGCGCCTGGGGCTCATATTCAAACACTTCCACCAGATCGCCGCGCGGTACTTCCACCACCGGCAGGACGGGCGCCTCATAGGGCTTGGGCGCCGTGGCGGCCAGCGCGGGCATCGCCGCGCCCACCACACCGGCGGCGGAAACCGCGCCCATCAAACCCATGGCCTGGCGGCGCGATGTTGCGTCCGGTGCGCCGGTTTTTTCAGCCTTTATGGCTTTGTCGTCTGGCATTGTCATCGAAATCCCCGTTGATCGCCCGAAACGCTCCCGCAGTGCAGCAAAAAATTGCACGCGCGCAACAGCAGGAAGCCGAGCAAAGAGTGTAGGGGCAGAGAAGCGGCGGCGTCCAGATCAAAGAGGCGCGCCCGGCGCGCGGGATGTAAGGATTTGTCGCTGGCCACCGATTTTTCGCACGGCAAATACGCGCCGCTTTCCCAAAGGCGGCGTGTATAACCACCGGGCCGCAACCGGCAGGGAAAAGAGCATGACGCTTTCAGAATTGGCCTCGTTCAGCACCGCGCTCAGCGGCATCGCGGTCACGGCCTCATTGATTTATCTGGCCATCCAAACACATCAGAACACGCGCAACACCCGCGCCATGATCCATCAGGGTTCAACAGCGCGCACCACCGCGGCACTGACCAACCTGATGAATCCGGATTATTGCGCCATGTGGATCGAAGGCAATGGCGGCGTGGCGACGCCCGAAGCAGTGCGCGCGCGGCAATTTTTCTTTCATTGCTCCATCGCGCTGAGTTCGATGGAGGATTTGTACTTCCAGCACCGGGTGCGCCTTTTGCATGATGAGCAGTTCGCCCGCGGCTCGGAAGTGTTTCGCAGGCTGCTGGCCGAGCCGGGCATGCGCAAATTCTGGGAAGGCGAACGCGCCCTGATCGCGCCAACCGCGCCGGGCTTTACCGCCTATGTGGACGGGCTGCTACGTGAGCCGTGAGCCGTCACGGGCTTAGCGCCGGCTAACCGCTTGATCGGATTGACGCGGGCGCATTGTTGCCAATCGCCCCGGCAATGATAGGCTTTCGCGCATCAAAGGGAGGGTCTCATGGATCAGAAAGTCGAACGCAAAAAAATTCCCGCTGAGGCGGTGGAATTGTACACGCAGTTTATTCATGGCGAGATCGGACGTAGAGCCTTTCTGAATGGCGTGAAGCGCTATGCCGCCGCCGGCCTGACGGCCACGGCCATCATCGACGCCCTGATGCCCAATTACGCGCTGGGGCAGCAGGTGTCCAAGACCGATGAGCGGATCAAGGCCAGCTATGAGACTATCCCCTCGCCCAACGGCAATGGTTACATCCGCGGCTATTTCGTGCGCCCGTTCAGCGCCGACACCCGTGACGCCACAGCGGCCAAATTGCCGGGCGTGATCGTGGTGCATGAAAATCGCGGCCTTAATCCCCACACCGAAGATGTGGCGCGGCGCTTTGCGCTGGAGAATTTCATGGCCTTTGCGCCCGACGCGCTATCATCGGTGGGCGGCTATCCGGGCGACGATTACAAGGGCGGCCTGCTGTTCGCCAAGATCGACAACAACAAGCGCACCCAGGATTTCCTGGCCGCGGCGCAATGGCTGAAGGCGCGCGCCAACTGCACCGGCAAGATTGCGGCGACGGGCTTTTGCTATGGCGGCGGCGTGTCCAACACTCTGGCGGCGCTGATGGGCGCTGATCTGGCGGCGGCCGCGCCCATCTATGGCGCGGCGAACAAGCCGGAAGATGTGCCCAAGATCAAGGCGGCGATGCTTATTCATCATGGCGGGCTGGACAAGCCGTCGGTGGCGGCATGGCCCGGCCAGGAAGCGGAATTGAAAAAGAACAAGATCCGCTATGAAGGCCACATCTATCCCAACGCGGTGCATGGCTTCTTCAACGACGCCACGCCCGAGCGTTACAATCGCCCCGCCGCCGAGCAGGCCTGGAGCCGCACCATCGAGTGGTTCAACCAATACGCCCGCACCGAAGCGTAACCAAATGCCGTCACCCTCCAGGCGCTTAGCGCTTGGAGGGTGAAGCGTTCAGCGGCACGGTCTGGCCGGCGCCCTGCAATTGCGCTTGCACCGTATAAACCTGCCGCCTGCCGCCAGATTCCAGCTTGGCGACACAGATGATGCCGGTCAGGGCGCGCACGCCTTTGCCGTCCAGGAAACAGGATCCTTCGATATTTTCCACCGTCAGCGGCGTATTGGAATTTTTGCCGGGAAGAAAAATGCGCTTCAGCGGCAGGGTGAGAAAACCGGGCGTGGCCTTTTCATCCAGCCCGTCGCCGCCAAAGCCCAGCACGGACTGTCCGGGAATGACGAATTGCACATTGATGCGCTTGTTGGCGAGTTCGGAAACCGTTGCGGCCGCACAGGTGATGGGTTCGCCCCGCGCATTGGTGAGGTCGGCGGAAAGATCGCCATCCTTGAATGACGAGTCCTTGCAGACCGCCTTGTAGAGCGTGGTTTGCGCGTAAGCTGTGCCGCAAATCGCCTGGGCGATCACCAGCACCGCAATCATTCCGGAAAACCGCATCTGTCCCTCATCCCCAAGCGCCGGCACCCTATAACAGGCGGGCGTGGGCGGCGGAAAGGTGCTAGGCTTTTCATCATGAAAAAGGCTGCGTCTGCGCTGTTGCTGTTGCCGCTGGGACTTTGCGCGGCTTTGAGCGTGGCGCGCAGCCAGCCGCTGGCGGTCTTTACGCAAGGACAGGTGGATGCGGGTAAGGCGGTCTATCCCAAGCAGTGCGGCCAATGCCATGGCCCGGACATGGAAGGCGGCACAGGCCCGGCGTTGACCGGGCCGGATTTTCGCCAGTTGCTGACAGAGCAGAACCGCACCGCCCAATCGCTGCTGGATGTGATCCGCCAGACCATGCCCTATGACGCGCCGGGGATTGATCCGGACGAGCAATATAACGACATCACGGCTTACATTCTGAGCCGCCTGGGCTATCCCGCAGGCAGTGAAAATCTCACGCCCGACAGCCCACATGCGGCGGCGTTAAAGCTGGGCTCATAAAAAAACGCCGCGCGGAAAAATC